>NZ_LWBL02000041.1 GCF_001644195.2 Bacillus marinisedimentorum
TCTTTATTTAATCACACAACTATTTTATTTTCCCTTCACATACCCGTTTCCACCTAGCCATTTTCCCTATAGACAATCCCTCTCCAACCTCCTCCAAAAACCTCTCCCTAAAAAGAACATGAACATATCTAGGAAACAACCTTTTCCATGGATACCCTTCCAATATTGCCAAAGCGCCCTCCCAACCCTTTAAAGGCCCAGAAGGCCTTTCGATAGTCGGCTTTAAATTCACAAGGTCTTTATCAGCCCCTTCTTCTTGATAAGATTCCTTATTCTGGTCAGCAAATATTTCATTGAGGTCAAGTGTAAATATCCATTCACCAATTTCATCCCTATCGTTAGGAGGAATGCCATAAAGCGTTATACTGCCTCCCTCTGCACCTAACTTAAGTATAATTTCTGCCTTACTCTCCACATTAGATTCCATTTTTTACACCCCCATTTTTTCAGGGATGAATGGAAGCATTTCCATCTTATATCCCCAGACCATTCCATGCAGCGGATAAATGCCTTTATTAGAAATCTTATCGATATAAAATAGGTTTTTGCCTTCAATTAATTGCAAAATATTCCGAACTCTATTGTCGTACTTTGCCTTTAGCCCCGCTGGATAGTTCCCCCACGCCAATATAACGGTGTCCGCATCCTCTATTGCTCTATGAATATGGGAATCATTTTCCGGGCCAATGATGTCTATTTCCCCTGCTTTTGTTTTTAGCGTTTTAGCATCCGGTGTTCGATAAGCAAAAAGGTTCACAATGGTAATATAATCGAACCCTTTTCGATGACAGTAGTTAATGACCCTGTTTGCTGTTTGATCGCCATTTGTATGTGATGCCACACTCGGATTTTTCATGATAACCACAACTTTGTTTTTCGGTTGATCGCTTAAAGGGATGTTCAAAGCATATCGATAGTGATCGTCCCCCTCACTTTTGATTTTTTCCTTTAATACTAAAGATGGGTACTCCAATGGGAATTCCTTCAATGCTTTTCACTCCTTTAATTATTTTCATTTCTAAATTGCAGCCGGTTACTGTAAACATCTTTAAGGTATTTTTGAAAAAGATTTACCTCACGTTGGTCGTAACATTCTATATAATCGTATGCATGAGGATTCATTTCCTTTTCTACCTTGATGGTATATCCATGATCAACCTGACAAACATTCACATAAAACTGCGGAATAGTAGGTCCCACCTTCACCCAATTGTCCTCATTATCCAATGTCCCGATATTATAATACTCAACTCCATCAACAACTTTAGATTCACCAATGGATGGATTGTCTCTGGATGGCTTTGTAGAATACATGAAAAAAGTGAAGAAGGGCAGAAAAACTAAGATAAACATCATCCTTCAGGCACCTCCTTTACCTATTGCTTCAATTCATTTTGCAGCACTACATGCTTCCGACCGATTATATTCAACCTTGCGAAACCTTCAAAAGTAAAAAAGTAAATATGTGATTCAAAATCCCAGTTAGTGTTTTGTACTTCTACAATTTCCACTCCCTCACAAGGAAGTTCGAATGATAACCCCCGCTCATCCGATATTTTGATGAACTGATCGGAATCATCATTTTTCCCGACAACGGACACCTTCAAATTCGGGCCTTTCATGACAATTCGATCGTTCCATTCTCCATAATTCGTTAGGACCGATACTCTCTCCGGGATGACGTCGTTACAAATATCAAGGAATCTTTCCATTTCAGTCATGAAATCACTCCTTTATTTGTTCTTTTCTTCATATGTTCATTATATTCTCAAGAAACAAACCAACCCTTGCTAAAAAAAGCAAGGGTTCAATAATAGGTTTGATAAAATTTTTCTGCCTCTTCTTCCATCCGCTTCACTAACTTAGGCGGATACAACACCTTTGCATCCCCGCCCCATGTTAATAGCCAGCGGACCAGGCCATCAGCATAAATAGCCTTCGTAAACAATTTAAAATGACCATTATCCATTGGCCGAATATCCGCTTCAGGTCCAAACCTGTCGATCACAACATTAATCAAATGGTTGTCAAACTCAACTTCCATATCAATTTCTTCGCCCGAATACATATGGAACAACTTCTTTAAATAAGCAGGTATGTTAAAATTCGGATTTTTTATGAAGCGGTCATCCGTCCGGTAAATGTTACGCATTCTGTCCACTCGAAAATGTCTTTTTTCTTCTTTATCAACCGGTATTGCTATCAAATAATAAAAGTCCTGGCTCCACGTCAGCGCATACGGATTCATGCGATAGAAATCGCCGTTTCGATTTAAATGGAATTTCCTATCCGTTCCATACTTGCCGTACTGGAATGAGATGGTGTTTTGATTTTGAATTGCTTCATGCAAAACATGGATGGAGTCCCCGATATTTTTCAAGGCTGCACCGGGCTCATCGGCCAAAAATAACTGGTTATCCATCTGTTCCGCTAAATGGTTCCCTGCAAATCGTTTGAGCTGTTCAACTAAGCGGTGGGTTTCTTTAGGAGGAATGAACCTGGCTGCAACAATCGCATCTAGCAAAAGACGGAGCTCATGCAATTTCAACCCAATTCCGTCATACCAATAGAGCTTCTCAACGCCATTTTTCTCCCAATATTCATGCACCCTAAACAAGTCGGACTTTGCCAATGCAGCCAAATCTTGTTTTAAAGTAGCCGGTTTTATGTCTGCCTCATGAGGAAATTCCTCTATTATATCTCCGATCGACAGCTTATTCTCTTCATCCGAATACTTTTGCATGATTTCGATTAGCTTTAAGAGCCGGTCGCGTGAATCTAATTTACTCACATGACTCTCCTCCCTGCCGTTTTCAATGAAACGGTCTAGCTTTCTATGCAATTCCTATGAATATACCCCCAAAGCAAATCACTCTTCTTCTCATCAATAGAAAACATCGTCTGAGCAAACATATAATTAGATTCCGTTATCTCTTTCATTTCCGCAGCAGTTACAGGCTTCTTCAATCTCTTAAAATCCCATAAAGGTGTGTTATATTCTTCTTCGGACTCACCCTTATATGTCTCCTTATTGATGACGCCTGTGCCAGTCCCAACAGCCACTATGCCTTTTCCACTTTGATAAAGAAAAACCCTGTCACCTTTTTGAATTCTGTTAATCTTGTATTTCCATGGGGCATAGTAAGCGGCCGCTTTTCCTTTGTCCAGCATGTCGTGATGTGAAGCCTGATTGTTTGAGAAATTGGTATTAAGCACATAACTCGACTGCTCCGTTTCAATGACATCCTGTTCAGGGGAGTATGTATTCAGCTCAAGCAGTTTCTCGCCGGAATCAGTGTGGTAGACCCGGTAGACAATTGAATCAATATTCAGGCCGGTTGTTTTCCAATAATTGATCGCCTCTCTCGTCTTGCGATCGGTTCCGTCAGTAACGACAAGGAAATGCTGCTTCCGATTGAATTGTTCTTTTTTAAGAACTTTACCGATCTGTAAATTAAAATATCTCTCGTGTTCATCCAACAGTTCACCTGCTGACGGATTGAATATTTTAAATAACTCTTCCAACTTTTCATAGGTGGATGAACCAAAAATTTGTCCATACCGTAATACTTGAAGAAGGTTTTCCGAACTGGATTTCCATCGTTTCAGCTCGAAAATATACAGAGTCCCTTCCTTATCCAATGCCATAATATCCGGTTCTTCCTGCATTCTCCGCTGCCTGAAAATCGGCATCAGGCTTTGCTCATCCAGTAACCGCTCGATATTATTCGAAAGCAACTCTTCCAAATCCTGTTCAAGCCATCCCATCTGGTCAAGATTCGTCCTCTTCACCATCCGCAAATTCTTCTTATCCGCATCATCAAGATAATAAAGCACAATCTCCCCTCCTGCTTTTCAGGTAAAATTATCCTGATTAAATTGTACCATATATTGTATGCTTGAAAATTTTGTAGAAAAAGAAAGGGGGATGGGGGTGGGTGAACCTGTCCCCTCCATCACTCTGATCAAAATTTTGATCAGTGATTAATTTTCTACTCAAAATGCATAAAAGTAATCGGCGCCTATATTACAAAATCCAAAGTTTTCCCCATTGGTATAAAACTTGCTTGGCATTATTAAGAGCAAGACTTTACTTCGAACAATTAAAGACTTCTTGTTAAGGGTTTTCTTGTAGAGCGAGTAGTATCAACTTGATCATTATGAACCGCCCCCCTCACTCGACAGGGGCAGAAGAGAATAATGTAGGAGGAGATCAAGAATGGGTAACTCTAATGTATATGTACTCGGCGGTCATCAAACCGATTTTGCACGTAATTGGGCGCGCGACGGCAAAGAGATTTTCGATATATTAAAATCAGCTGTTCTAGGCGGCCTTGATGCAGTGAAGATTGACCCCGGTGATGTGGAAGTTGCGCATATCGGCAATTTTGTCGGTGAACTCGGGAGCAGGCAGGGGCAGCTTGGCGGCTTATTCGCTTCGATTCACCCTGCTTTTTCAGGTGTGCCTGCAAGCCGCCATGAGGCTGCTTGCGCTTCCGGCAGCATTGCCATTCTATCGGCAATGGCAGATATTGAAGCTGGAAGATATGATTTGGCCTGTGTTGCAGGAGTTGAACAATTGCGGAATGTTCCGGGGGATCAAGCGGCAGATTTTCTCGGCGTTGCATGCTGGACAGGACGTGAAGCTCTTGATGCAACTTACCCGTGGCCATATTTGTTTGATCGGGTAATTGACGTCTATGATGAACGGTATGGGATCAAGTATGAACATCTGGCCCGCATTGCAGAGATCAATTTTGACAATGCAAAGAAAAACCCCAATGCCCAAACGAGAAAATGGCAATTTAATGAGAAAAGATGATGAACATAATCATGTCATTGAAGGGCGCATCCGCCGCCAGGATTGCGGCCAGATGACGGATGGGGGAGCTGTGGTCTTTTTAGCTTCAAAAAGGTATGCCCTGCGTTATGCGAAGAGGCAAGGTGTTCCATTTGAAAGCATTCCATGGATAAAAGGGTGGGGACATAAGACAGCGCCAATGCTGCTTGAAGAAAAAGTGAAGCAGAGTGCAAATGAACGGTACGTTTTCCCGCATGTACGCGAGTCCATTGAAGACATGTTCCGGCGGGCAGGCATGACCGGAGTAAATGAAGTTGATGTGATTGAAACGCACGATTGTTTTTCCATTACAGAATATATGGCAATCGATCATTTTGGCATTACCGAGCCCGGGGAGGCCTGGAAAGCAATTGAGTCGGGTGAAATAGAATTCAACGGCAGCATCCCCATCAACCCGAGCGGGGGATTAATCGGCTCAGGGCATCCAGTCGGAGCAACAGGTGTGCGGATGATGCTTGATGCATATAAGCAAGTGACCGGTAAAGCCGGCGGGTATCAGGTTGAAGGCGCAAAGAATGTTGCAACCTTGAACTTAGGGGGCAGCACAACAACGACAGTTTGCTTTGTAGTCGGCATTTAACATGTTAAAAGAGACTGAGACATAAGTATTTCAGCTAATGATAAACCCAAACGATTAGGAAAGATTTCAATGAATCTTTCACCTGACCGTTCGGGTCTTTAATTACTCTTCAACAAATCTTTTAATGTTGCATACTATTTTTAAAAACCAGTGGAATGGAGCGGAGGACACTCGACTCCTACGGGAAATAGAGGAAAGGCTGAGACCCCGCAGGCGAAGCCGAGGAGGCTCAGCTTCCTCCCCGTGGAAAGCGAGTGTCTGCAGCGCAATGGAACGAACTTGTTTTTTCAGCTTAACTGAAATACTTACTAGATTTGGCGAAGCACATATTCAGCTTACTCTTTCAATAATCATCGCTGTTCCAACACCCCCTCCTCCACTAACAGCGACAAGACCTCTAAATAAATCTCTTCTTTCCAATTCCTCCAGCAAGATTGTGGTGAGGATGCTGCCCGTTGCGCCCATCGCATGCCCCATTGCAATCACTCCGCCATTTACATTGATCTTATCTGGGTCAATCTCTAAATCTCTCATATATTTTAATACGGTGGCAGCGAACGATTCATTGTACTCGAACAAATCGATATCGTTTACGGAAAACCCTGTCTTTGCCAAAATCTTTTCCGTTGCCGCTTGCCCGCCGGTCAATAATAGCGGATTTGTTGATGCGGTTGTCACAGCGGCAATTCTGGCTCTGGGCCGCAACCCTAATGCCGACTCGGCATGTTTGTTTCCCACCAGTACAAGCGAGGCCCCATCCGCTAACGATGGAGAGTTGCCAGGATGATGGAGGTAGTTGATTTCCTTCAATTCCGGGAACGCTGTAAAAATCGCTTCTTCCGCTTCTCCTGCACCGAAAGCTTTGAAGGACGGTTCTAGTTTTGCTAACGAATCGGTTGTGGCATGGTCGCGAATGAGCTCATCATGATCCAGTGCCAATTGATTCCCGGCATGATAGACAGGCACAAGGGAACGGGAAAAGTATTGATGATTTCTGGCAAAGGTCGCCCGCTCATGGGACATGGCGCCATACTCATCAAGCTGAGTGCGTTCAAATCCTTCGAGAGTCGCTATCAGATCTGCCGATACACCCATCTGGACGAAATTTGTCTTTTTCCTCACTTCAGGGTCCGCGTACCAGGCACCTTCATCGGAAAACATCCTGACACGGGTAAGGGATTCGACTCCTCCTCCCACCACAATATCTTCTGAACCGGAGTGGACTTTCATCGCCGCCATGCTTACGGCATCAAGTGCAGATGTACAAAATCGATTGACCGTGATACCAGCGGTTGATTCCGGCCATTCCGCCATGAGGGAAGCGATTTTCGCGATGTTTGCCCCCTGTTCTTTCACTTGTGTTACACAGCCTAACACGATATCTTCCACTGATTGTTTTTCAAGCTGGTTCCGTTTTTCAAGTGCGGCCAAAAGTTGGGTTACGAGTGAAATGGGTTCCACTGCAGCGAGCGAGCCGGTCTTTTTGGCAGCGCCCCTCGGCGTTCGGACCGCATCGTAGATATAAGCATCCATCAATCGCATCTCCTTCCCTAGCACTTAAGCCTTTAAGGATTCATCTTGTTCATGCAGCTGTTCGCGCAGTTTCATTTTTAAGATTTTCCCTACAGGATTCCGCGGGAGGGCGTCGATGATTTGGATACGTTCCGGAATCTTATAAGCTGCAACCTTATTTTCTTTAAAAAAGTCAATCATTTCCTCAAGGGAAAGCGGATCTTCCTTGTCTTTCATCACCACACAAGCGCATGCTTTTTCCCCCATCGTTCCATCCGGATAACCGACAATCGACACTTCGGCAACTTTCGGATGGCTTACCAGCAATGCTTCCACTTCTTCAGGCGAAATATTTTGCCCGCCGCGAATGATGATATCTTTCATCCGGCCAACCGCACGATAGTACTTCGGATTTTCTTCCTCTCCTGCAATCTCGAACAAATCGCCAGTACGGAAAAAACCTTCTTCATCAAATACCTTTTCATTGATGTCTTCCCGTTTCCAATATCCCGGCAACACACCGGCTCCTTTTATTCGCAGCTCACCCGGATGGTTCGTTTCCTTGATTTCCTCTCCTGTTTCGATATCTACAAGCTTACTCTCAATCCGTTCGGCAACCCTTGTTGACCAGTCCAGTCCTTTGACGCCGAACCGGGGGAAATATTGCGCTCTCCGGACCGGATCGGGAATATCTTTCGGTCCGCTTATAAAAGTGGCCCCTTCATTCGAACCGAAGTAATTGATAATGTCGATATTGTATTTCTCCTTCCAGCCTTTCACCATCCATGGCGAAAGAGGGGCGGAGCCAGAGCCGATCGCGCGGAGGGAGGAAATATCCACTTTCTCAAGAACTGCATCATTGTGCAGCATCATATTCAATAAAGCAGGCGGGGCCAGTGTATACGTGGCCTTTTCCTGGACAATCTGTTGTAAAAAGACAGGGAGGTCGAAAGGATGGTGCATGACCAGTTTGCTGCCGGCGAGCAGCCATGGGACAAACATGCCGCCGATCCCAGCCATGTTCACCATCGGAAACGTATTCAGCAAAATGTCCTCTTCTGTGAATTCCGCGACATCAACGGATGCATAGGCGGAAATGAACCATTCATTATGGCTTCTCGGCACCCCTTTTGGCTTCCCTTCGGTTCCTGATGTCCAGCAGATGGTAAAAATATCATTCGCCGTTTCGTTTAGAGAAGCCGTATACTCCTTCAGGTTGTCCTCGTCTCTATCCGTGATTCCGGCATGGTCTAAGGAAATGACCTCCTGAGACATAACAGGGTCGCTTCCCCAGGTGAAAATGGTTTGAACCGTCGGCAATTCGTGAAAAGCATCCACAAAGCTCTGGGTTGCCTGGTAATTGCCAATCTGTGTCATCGTCATAACGGCTTTGGCTTCTGTAAACGGAATCAGCTGTTTGTATTCATGCTCTCGGTATTGAACCGGAAAAGGACTGGCAATCGCGCCAATTCGCAAGATCGCCAGGTAAGCGATTACAATTTCAACGACATTTGGGAGCTGAACAACGATAACATCATCTTTTTTTACACCGTTTTTCAAAAGAAGAGCCGCAGTCCGCTCTACTTCATCATTTAACTCGCGGAACGTTAACCGTTTTGGCCTCGTTCCGCACAGACTGTCACGATTCAGCGGATCAAGGATTGCCTCCACATCCGGACGGGTCTCCACTTGTTTTCGGAAAACATCGTAAATCGTTTCCGTTGTCCACCAGCCTTTTGCCGTATACTCCGCAATCTTCTTTTCATTTGCAAGAATCATTTTTTCCACCCTTTCCATTCGATTTAATGTTCGGGACGATTCCTTTAAAATGCCAGACCTTCTTTACCAGTTGTTTTTTGGCCCGCTATTATTCAGCATAAAGATGATCGCCATGAATCCACGTGGCATGGAATCCCATCGGAACGCGCTGGGGAATGGCAATCCGTGCGACAGGGCCCAGTTCAAACTGTCGGGCATCAAGAATGATCAATTCCGATTGGTCTGTTTGCTCGTTATACACATACGTCACCACATAACCGTCATCTTCGGATTGCGCGTTATGTCTCGGGGCGAAGGCTGCTTCATTCCCATATTGATGAGGGGCGAACATGAATTTCTTGGATGCTCCCGTCCACGTATCATATTTCACGAGGCCATTGAATTTCATCGTGAAAGACGCATCGATATGGACGTTATAAGAGTACCTCGCTTTTTCCCCTAAATAGGTGGAGTTGATGACCGGGAACTCTGTGTTCATATCACATAGCATCCCTTCCTTCACTGCACCTGTTTTCATATTTAACCGCCACGAATATAACCGGGAATCGAGCCGCAAAAATTGCATCATTCGTTCGATTCTGCTTCCCCCTTCTATTTCAGGCGGCTCAGGCTCCCTGACACGGCAGCCAATCAGGACGATTTCATCCCCTTCTTCCCATGCATTGATCGTGTGGTAAATGTAGCAAGGGTCCGCTTCAAACCAGCGGACATCTTCTGTTTTTCCGTAGCGGGGAATGACACCGAAGCGGCTTGGCATCTCTTCAAAAAATTTCACTTTGTAGCGCCTTTTTTTCAAGGCTTCAGGGTCATTGAATAACGGTAAATCCATCAAGATGGAATAGTTGTCCGTTATCCACATATCATGCGGCAAGCGCGGGCCCGGCAGTTCGACCGGCACGCTATGGACTGATTTTCCATCGGCTGATACGACACCATAGAACATGTAAGGAAACGTGTTCCCATAATCGAAAAAGATGAACTCACCTGTCTTTTCATCCACTTTTGAGTGGGCGGACACATGATGTTTGAGCTGGCCGCCAAAATCCTCAACACCGATCGTTTCAAGTGTTTTCGCATCGATCCGGTACGGCTCACCCGAGATATACCACAAGCTGAGCAGATTATTATTATGAAAGACAACATCTGTGTTGGATGTGTTTTTCAATGGTTCGAAATCCGGGTTTTTTGAGACATCTTCCATTAACCCAGCCCAAAGCGGCTGTTGTTCGGCATGTTCTTGCTGGAATCCTTTTGTTCGGATATAACGATTCCGGTAGCTGACATTCCCTTCATGAATGTAAACGGCATGCAGCATGCCATCGCCGTCAAACCAATGATGCCTTCCAATCGGCTCATATTTCGGATTCGGCCCGTTCCTTACATACGCCCCACTGAAATCCGAAGGTACTTGTCCTTCAATTACCGCTAACTTTTCTTCCGCAATTTCTTTATCAATCGGCGCATAAAGCATATCCGTAAAATACGGATTATAATCCGTCTTGTTCATCACAATCTCCCCTTCGCCATAGTCCTCTTCACGTGACTGTCAGCTCTTAATCTCTGTGGGCGCATCCACCCTTCGAACCAGGTCCGCATAGGCGTCCCGGTACTCTCCCCGTAATCTCTCGATGATCTGGCCGGCTGGCTGGACGTCTTTAACCTGGCCGACGCCGTGGCCTGCTGACCAAATATCTTTCCAGGCTTTCTTATCACCCTGCGGATTACTGAAATCGATTGTTGATTTAGGCTTTAAGTTATCTACATCAAGCCCCGCTCTCTGAATACTCGGTTTCAGCATGTTTGCATGGACGCCTGTAAACGCATTGGTGGAAATGATATCGTCAAATTCTGACTCAACAAGCATTTGCTTGTATTGGCTATTCGCCAAACTTTCCTCTGCTGAGATAAAAGTTGTTCCCATATAAACGAGATCGGCACCAAGCGATTGAGCAGCCAAAATGCCTTTCCCGCTCGAAATTCCGCCGGCAAGGACGATGACGCCATCCCAAAACTGGCGAACTGCATCGACAAATGCGAACCCGGTAATCGTTCCGGTATGGCCGCCTGCCCCCGCACTCACAAGGATGAGGCCGTCCACTCCGGTTTCAGCCGCTTTTTTGGCAAAGTGAATGGAATTGACATCCGCAAATACCAGACCGCCGTAATCATGCACAGCATCAATGATTCGCACCGGGCTTCCAAGCGCCGTAATGACAATCGGCGGCTGGTATTTTTTTATCAAATCAAGCTCTTGTTCAAGCCGGTCATAGGAACGATGGGCGATGATGTTGGCTGCCCACGGCGCGACCGGTTCGTTCTGATGGCGTACTTTCGCCGCTTCAAGTTCTTCTGTTATCGTCTTCATCCATTGTTCCAATTGTTCGATGGTACGGGCATTCGGTGCTGGAAAGGCACAGATTACACCGCTTTTACAACATGCCGTCACGAGATCAGGCCCTGAAACTAAGAACATGGGCGCTGAAATAATCGGAAGTACCGTTTGCCCGGCGATTTTCCGCACGATTTCTTCTTTGTCCAATTGATAACCCCCATTTCTGTTGAGCTGGTTTCTCCTATATCCACTGCAAGAATAGTGCCAACTTAAGATATCAGTGCTGTTAAGCATTCCCGCTTCCGTATCCGCTTTTTACTGATAAGGTATTGAATCACTGATCAGTTTTTTGATCAGCAGTTTTGCAAACGTTGCGTGAAAACCAGCAAGTGATAGGCATAAGCTTGTTTTTGCGCCTCCCCTGATATGGCACGGGTTTTGCATAGTAGGTAAGACGACAACTCATAAGTCCGAAAGGGGTAATGGCATGTTATTTTTCATTAAAGTAAGTGTTCAGCAAAAAGATCTTACATTGGAGCAACTGTGGGATATCTGGGAAAAAGAAGCACAGGTCGCCAGACAAGCCATCGAGCAAAAGAAAATTGTACACGCCTATAAAGTGTCAGGGTCACGCCAGGTGCTTCTCATTCTTGATGCGGCTTCCCACGATGAAATCGACCGCATTTTCATGGCAGGTTTGCCTTTATCAAACTATGTGGTGATTGATGAAATTCTGCCGATCCGTCCCTACCTTGACTTTGCGGAAGACGTGGCAAACCGTTGGGAAATCAAATGATGTTTTCACAGGGAGGGATTTCAAATGAAGGTTGAGGAAGTTTTGTTCAACAGTGATGATGTTCAATTAAGCGGCTACTATTTTGTCCCAGACGGCATGGACCGGACAGAAACATATCCTGCAATTGTTATGGCGCATGGTTTCAGCCTTGTGAAGGAAGCGTATTTACCGAAGTATGCAGAGGTTTTTGCGAAAGCAGGCCTGGCTGTCCTTTTATTTGACTATCGCAATTTTGGAGATAGTGAAGGGGAACCGAGGCAGCATATGGATCCGAATGAACAAATTAAAGATTATCGCAATGCGATATCCTGGCTTTCCAATCGTCCTGAAATTGACCGGGAACGTATCGGCATCTGGGGAACGTCATATAGCGGCGGCCATGTATTGCACGTTGCCGCTGTCGATAAACGTGTGAAAGCGGCGGTATCACAAGTGCCGACAATCCGGGGATGGATAGGTGCTGAAAAGAAGATGGGAAAAGAGAATATGCAATCCTTTATTCGAAAGCTGATTGATTACCGGAACGCTAAATATAACGGTGCGCCTGCCGAATATATAAAGGTGGTGAGCGGAACCGGTGATGTTTGTGCCCAAACACATCCGGAAGCGTATCCCTGGTTTACGGCGATGGCTGAAGATGTTGGACCAAATTGGGAAAACCGGATTACGCTGGACTCCATGGAACATTACCTTGAATACTACCCGGCAGCCCAGATGGACCTTATTTCCCCCACCCCCCTTATGATGATTGTCGCTGCAGGTGATGGCATTACCCCGCCGGATGCTGCGATTCAAGCATTTGAGACACGAGTGAAAGATCCGAAAAAACTGGTTGAACTCCCGGGCGGCCACTTTGATGTTTATGACGGCGAAACCTTCAGCCTTGCAGTCAACGCTGCAAAAGACTGGTTTCTGGAGCACTTGACCCGGGAGAGAGACGCATGAGTTTACCAGACTATATAAAACCACCACTTGAAGAATGGCTGAATATGTTTCATTTTTTCTCAACGGTTAAGGTGAGAGTATGTGAAACAGACCACTTTGGACATGTAAACAACACGAGCTATTTTCCTTATTTTGAACAGGGGAGAGTCGACTATTTAGAAGAGGTCAACCTATATGAAAGCGACCTGTCAGTTATGGTAGGTGATGCGTATTGCCGTTACCACCGGCAAGCTCTTGCCAGGCAAGAACTTTCAATCGGTGTCCGAACTGCCCGCATCGGATCGAAATCTTTCACACTCGAATACGCAATCCAGCGATCAAATGATAAGGAACTGATTTCATCCGGCTGGACCACCATGATTTTGATTGATAAGCATACAAAGAAATCGGTCATGGTGCCGGAAGAATTGCGTACAGCCATTGACGAGCTGGATCATCGTTGATTCAAAAGACAAATAAGCAATAAGCCGCTCTTCCATTATGGGGGGCGGTTTTTTGTGTTTCCAACATAAGCACTGTGTAAATTTACAAAAAAGTCAAAATTGTTTATCATTAAAGAAAACAATCTTGATCAATAAATTGATCAGTTGCCTTTCTAATTAAAAAGAAGGTAGGGGTGCAGGATGGAGCAGCTATATTATGAAGCCTTCCAAAGGAGCTTCGATGGAATTTGTGTCCTTGATGCCAATGGGAATGGAGTCGCCATGAACGAAGCAGCTGAACGCATAACCGGGTTCAGCAAAGAGGAATTTGTCGGGGATAACGTTCGGAATGCCGTCAAAGAAGGGATCATTTCAAATTCAGTCACACTACGCGTGCTAGAAAAAAAGCGAGCCGTTACAGAAGTGATCAGCATCCGCGGAACCGAGGTCCTCGTAACAGGCAGCCCTGTTTTGGATTCCAGCGGAAAAATAACACATGTTGTCCTTAACGTCCGTGACATAACAGAGCTCAATAATGTAAAAATCGATTTGCTGCTATCCATTGCATTAAAACGGAAAAAAACCGGACCATCAACACACGAAGCCCTTCCCCACGGAAACAGCCTGGCTTTGACCGATAACATCGTTGCCAAAAGCACAAAAATGACCAAAATCATTCAACTGGTAACGAAAATTGCCAAAGTTGATTCCGCTGTCCTCCTGTTAGGGGAATCCGGTGTCGGAAAAGAAGTGATCGTGAAACTGCTCCACCGCCAAAGCCACCGGTCCACTAAACCGCTCGTAAAAGTGAATTGTGCCGCTATCCCCCATCACTTACTGGAATCCGAACTGTTTGGTTACGAAAAAGGAGCCTTTACCGGTGCGGATGACCGCGGCAAACCAGGGTTATTCGAAGAAGCAAACGGCGGAACAATATTCCTCGATGAAATTGGCGATATGCCGCTTGATTTACAAGTCAAATTACTCCGGGTTCTTCAGGAGCTGGAAATAAGGCGGGTAGGCGGCAGGAAGAACATAAAAGTCGATGTACGGGTCGTTTCCGCTACAAACAAAAACCTGGAAAAACTCGTACAGGAAGGAAAATTCCGCAATGACCTTTTCTACCGGCTTAACATCGTGCCCATCCAAATCCCCCCTTTACGCGATCGAATAGAAGATATCGCTCCACTTGCACATATGTTTCTTAACCGCGCCAATCAGAAATACAGCACAAACAAACACTTTCAACCAGGCGTAATCGAACTGCTTGAACGATACCGCTGGCCCGGCAACGTCCGTGAGATGGAAAACATCATCGAAAGGCTTGTCGTAACATCAGAATACGATGAACTCAGCTGGAGCGACTTGCCATTCATTTCGCATGATTCAGACGCAGCCAAAAATATATCATTAAAAAAAGTACTGCAAGAAGTCGAGAAAGAAATCATCCATGAAAAAATGAAAATGTATAAAACAACAAGAAAAACAGCCAAAGCACTAGGCATCAGCCAGGCATCGCTAGTAAACAAACTGAAAAAATATTCGCAGCAGGGCGATGGTTCTGCGTAATATTAACTGAACGCTTATCGTATTCCATCAACAAAACAAAGCATAAAAAGCTGCTCAATAATCACCAAGCCGGTGACAATAGAGCAGCTTTTTTACATCCTCTCATCAATCTTTTTCTCAATTGCAGCAATCACGTTAGGCATCCTGCCATTGATTTGCGAACCGCTGAATCGCAGGACTGTCCATCCATGTTTTTTTAAGTATAGATTCTTCCTTCTGTCATGCACCTTTTGTTCCGGAGTGGAATGATAAGCCTTTCCATCACATTCTATGGCAAGGTTATATTGTGGCAACGCAATGTCAATTCGATATTTCCCACATGGAACTTGAGTTTTTACATAGTACCCTCTAAATATTAAGCCTGTATATAACCTTATCTCTATAGGGCTTTCACATTTAAATCTCTGGTTATCGATTGGCACAGGCACTGTTTCAGGGGAAGAATTTCTCAGTATGGACACAGCATAATATAAAGGCATGGCGATGAAAATAAATGCAAACAACGTAAATCCCAGTACGGATTCCAATAAACTCACCTCAGTACTAGAATGAACAAAGCACTTCCAACCCATGCTTAGGACTCTTAAATTTTTTATCACCAGCACTTTTAGACAAATCTTTCTCTTTACTTTCTCTTTTAAGAATGCAGATGAACGTAAAAAAATATAATGAAGTAGAGTTCTGCGGAGTCACCGCTAAACTATGTAAATTGCCTTTACACCCGTTAAGCATCTCTACTACTAGTCGACCTCACTGCAGGAATTAACCGGGACTGGTCTCATCTCACACCTTACTCCGCAAAAAATCTCCCCTCCGATTCGCACAAACCCGACACTTCCCATCTCCCTCATTAAACGTCAGATACGACTGTTTGCAATCCGGACACGTTTTCCGGATTGCCTGATGGGTTTCCTTCGATGCTTCCGCAATCCGCGCTTCAATCATAACAGCACCTTCAGGACACGTATCCACACAAAGCCCACAATTCGAACAGGCCTGGCTTGATATTGCGAATTCCGTCTCCTCCAAACTGAAGCAGCCTTTCGGGCATAGTGAGGAACAGATTTTGCAGAGCGTGCATTTTTCTTCATCAACGGACACATCAAAAAACTGGTGGTCCGGATAGTATTTGGCAAGTTCCAGGCTGGAATGGTTGAAGCGCCATTTTGCCGGGGTGATGTTTGCCACGGTGGATTTGCTTTCTTTTCCCCATAGCGAAAAGAGTTCCCTTCTGGTGTAGGCTGTCTCTTCTTCGGCTGTTAACACCGAGTCCGTTACGAGAAAAGGCGGTTTTCCCAATTGGGCAAGGATGGCATTCGCTTCCTGGATATTATCGTTCCACTCGAGGTCTATTTCTTTTTCTTGTGAAAGGATGGTGGTGACCCCTCTGGCATGGATAATGAGCAGCTCGGTAACGGTTAATGGCTTTTCGTTTTCAGCAGCCAATTGGTTTCCGGCGATCGCTTTTTTCGGGAAGATGCCTTCGATTGCCTGGACGGGGCAGGCCACCATGCAGCATCCGCATGCCGTGCATTTGTCCGAATTGATGACCGGTTCTCCGTTTTTCAGCTCGATCGCATCGTCCGGACAGCTTTCGATACAGCTGGTGCAGGTCGCTTTCCGGCTTTTCTTCCGGACACAGCTATCCAGAACGTTATAGTCATAGTCAAGGCTTTCCAGCCAGCTGCCAAGGAGTCCCATATCCTTCACCTCTCCTCAATGTTGCAAAGAGGCAGGGTGGACCTGCCTCCTCCACTTACTTGTTCTTTTCTTCCTTAATCAAGATCCGATCACATAAAACAGATATCGGCTCATGCCTTCAGCGATGACGAAGACGAGCAGTGCCGCATAGACAAACGCATAACTCAGTTTTTGTTTCGTTCCGAGCGCCATATAGCCCAGAACACCGAGCCCAAGCAATTCAACAACCCAGCGGATGCCGGCCATTCCTGAGTAAGGAGCGAGTTTTTCTGCCGCGGTTCCGCCTGTAATCAATTGGATTTCAGAAGTATAGGCGGAGAACATTGCCGCTCCGATCACCTGGATGGCAATCCCGAAGATGCTGATCATGAATGCGCGTTTTATGATATCTTTCCGTTTTTCCTTCTCCATGCCTGGAACTAGCAGGCTTGCGCCAAGAACCGGACCAAGGGCGAAGGCGGTACCGAAGAAAACAATGTACGTATTCAGATGGTCCCACCCATTAATCCGGGTAACCGCATATGTTGTTGCCATTGAATAGATTGCAATCAATCCGACTAAACCCGTGACGATCATGAGAACCGGCTTCACTTTTTTATACACAAGTGCCAGTCCGGCAGTGATGCAGATGAGTGCCAGGAATAGGCCGGTGAAGACTATTTCGTTACTCATCCACGAGCGCCCAAACCCTTTGACGGTGTTAATGGCACTCATTGGGCTGCCGAGGTGGAAGAAGGATCCGATTAACCCGACGATCGCGACAAGCGCTGTAATAACGAGCGGCCATTTCATAAGACGGCTTACATCAGTTGTGGTTTTTTTCAAGCTTCCGTGTGCAAACCAGAGAAACAGGATGCCGCCGACAGCAGCCGGTAGGGCGACTGTGAAAATTAACAACGGCCATTCATGCATGATGATCCCCTCCTTTTATTGTTTTCCGCCGATGACTAGGTTCGGCTTAGTGATGGATGAGCTCGGCAGGCCTTTGATATCAGCGTTTTCGCCATATTTTTTGCGAAGTTCGTCAATCGGGCCGAATTCGATTGCCCGCATGATGCAGGAAGAAACGCATACCGGCTCTTCGCCGTTTTCCCTCAAGTCAAGGCAGGTATCGCACTTGGACATTTTCCCTAGTTCTTCATTGTATTGCGGTGCGCCGTACGGGCAGTTCCATTCACAGTATTTGCAGCCTGCACACTGGTCCTGATCGACAACGACAACGCCGTCTTCGTCCCGCTTGAACATGGCGCCGGTCGGACAGCCTTCCACACAGGCCGGGTTGTCGCAATGGTTGCAGGAAATCGATATATGCCAAAGGGCCGGTTTCGGGAAGGTGCCTTCTTCAAAGTCATAGACGCGCCTGAAGTTTCTGCCTACTTCAAGGTCATTTTTGTCTTTACATGCAACCGTACACGTTTTACAGCCGATGCATTCTGCCACGTTGATATAAAATCCCATTTGTGCCATGAGTTATGCCCTCCTTTGATCAAAATTTGATGACGCGCTGCGGCCACTTCATATCTTCTTCCAGTGGTTTACCGGTCCATTTTTCCAGGTTGCACCGGGCCAGGTTGAACCCTGAGGAACCTAATCCTTTTGGAATGTGCGGGACAAACAGGTTGTCGGCCCCGGCCCGGTCAATACCTGTTTCTTCATCAATGTCGATCCACGCGCCATGCGGAAGGCCGATGACACCAGGGATCATCGTTTCCGTCACTTTTGCCGGCCGAAGTGATTTTCCGAATTCATTGGACATCAGCACCGTGTCTCCGTCTTTGATGCCAAGTTCATCGGCATCTTTGCGGCTGAGGTAGACCGGGTTCGGCCATGCTTCGCGCAGTTGCGGGACATTGTCGAACGTGCTGTGCGACCTTCTTAAGTAGTGCGGATTGATGATTTGGTAAGGGTATTGACCCTTTTTCTTCGTTTTCCAGTTATCAAATGTGGACTCATAGCCATGCACTTTCGGTTCGTATACAGGAATCGGCTTGATCTCGGAATATGCTTTTTTCGATAACTCGTTGACAGCCTTACAGTAGATTTCAAACTTGCCGCTTTCGCTTGAGACCGGGTTATTTTTCGGGTCATCGATGAAATCCTTGTAGGCGATGAAGCTGAAGTTGTCGCCTGGCTTTCTCGGCACCTGGTAAATGCCCTGTTCAATGAATTCTTTTAATGGGATGCGGCCTTGCTGCGGTTTGCCTTCAACGCCGCCAAATTCTTTGATGTCCTTTGCTGTGATGGTACATAACGGTTCATAATCGACACCGTTATCCTTCACGACCATGCTGCCGGCCAGCTGATTGAAATATTGCTGCCTTTCTGAAAGCGGGAAGAATTCCTTTTTGTTCTTGCCGAGCTTCTCAACTAGTGCTTCGCCGATTTGCTGGTCTGTTTTTGATTCATATAGCGGTTCTATGATCTTGGACCATGTAATCAGGATTTCGCGGTTTCCGCCCTTTACCGCTCCTTCGGTTTCCCACTGGGTCGCAACCGGAAGGACGATGTCGGCATATTTCGCATTTGTTGTTAACACGTAAGAATTGGCGACGACAAATTCGACTTTTCGGTGCGCTTCAATTCCTTTGGCGATGTTGCTTCGGGTTTGCAGCGTATTATTGTAGTTATGGTAGATGAACTGGATGTTCGCCTTGCGCTCGCCTTCATACCGCTGCAGGAACTTGCCATCTAAAACAGCGTCCCATATTTCATTTTCATTGATCATATTGTCAATCGGATTTTCAGCAGACGGAGATCCTGAACCGCCGCCCTGAAGAAGATGCGGCCCCATGTTGCCGGCATACTCCCAGCAGCTGACGCCTGTCATTTTGCCGGATCCACCCATTTGGCCGGTCATCATGCCGAGTGCAGAAAATGCCTGGACCCAGCCTTCACCGTTTGAAATACGCGCTGGCGCCCATCCGGTCAGGAGGGCAACCCGATCCGTGCCGCCAATTTCCCGGGCCAGTTCCCGGATTTGATTCGGCTCGATGCCGCAAAGGTCAGAAGCCCATTCAGGCGATTTCGGCTGGCCGTCATACGTCCCGAGAATATAGTCTTTCAAGTTATCCTTTGGATCAGCGCCTTTCGGCATATGCTCTTTATCAAAGCCAATTGTGTACTTATCAAGGAAATCCCATTTGACCAGCGGATTCGAAGCTGGATTGTCTTCATCAAGCAAGGTGTACATGATGCCGAAAGCGAGTGCGTCATCCGTTCCCGGCCGCACCGGTACCCAGTCTGCATCGAATACCCGGGCTGATTCAGAATACATCGGATCGATGGAAATGAACCTTGCCCCGGCTTTTTTCGCCTGCAGGAAGTTGTAGGTTGTGCTGCCCATCGTGCTCCAGGCCGGATTTGCCCCCCAAAGGACAATCAGCTGTGAGTTCCTTAAATCCATGCGGTCATTAATTCCGTTGACAATCAGTCCTTCGCCGATTCCCATCTGCTCCCAAATCCAGCGCCAGGCGCCCCATGAAGAGCTGCCGTAGCAGGAACTGAAGCCGCCGACCGAGGCCAGTGCGTTGCGCACATTTGAGTCGCCGCCGGTAACAAGGATGGATTCATTTCCGTATTTGCCGGCGATGCGCTTCGCCTCTGAAGCTACGTGGCCAAGTGCCTCATCCCAGGAGATCCGCACCCACTGGTCGTTTCCGCGCAGTTCTTTTTTGCCTCCGCCAGGTGACCAGTTTTTACGTTTCATCGGGTATTTCAAGCGGTCTGCGCTGAATACCTGTTTCCGCTGGGAACGGCCGCGCAAACAGCCGCGCTGCTGCGGAAAATCAGGGCTGTCTTCATGCGTGTCGTCCGTTTTTTGGCGGATGACGACGCCATCCTTGATGAGGACTTTGTTCAGGCATCGGCTTCCGCAGTTATGCCAGCAAGCTGCCGTCTTCCAAACTTCCCCTTCTTTTGTTTCACCCATCTTCGCTTCTGCCTTCTCGACCAACCCGCGGCTGACTGGGATTGCCGCTGTTGCTGCAACAGCTGAAGACCAGCCGATGAATGATCGTCTCGACATCTTGAAATCTCTTATTTTTTTCACAAGATCCAACATGATTGACCCTCCTCCTTTTTAGTTTTGGACCAATTCTATATTCAACAGTTCTGAAAGAACCTTTGAATCGATCTGCAGGTAATGCTGCAAAATCATTGCCAATCCTCTGTACAGGCCGGCATCCGCATGCTCGATTACCTTTTCCGCCAGTAAGGGGGCGAACCTGCCCAGATGTTGCTGGATGAACTTTTGTTGCTCGTCCAGCAAATACATAATTTCCGGAATGGATGTGTCCGTTTTTTCACCAGCTGACTTGATGGCAAGCTGATTCAAGTGGTACATAAAGTCAAGTTCGAGCCCGATATGGTCATCCGCTTCCATCGAAAATGATGCGGTTTCATAGCCGTATTTTTTATAGAGCCCTCTCACCATCATCGTTGTTTCCTGGAATAGCAGCTGGTCGCTCGTCACATAGACCGATTCCCACGGGGATGCCGGTGTTTCAAACGGCCCGATGAACATTCTCGTGTAATCCCAATGCAAGTCCTCATAATGTTTCTCAATTTTACCCGGATTGTGGTCCGCCAGGTAACGCTTCACTTCCTGGATGCCAGCTTGAATGCCCTCCGATTCTTCACGGAACGGAAAAATATCAATCATATTGTGCTGGATGAAGTGTTTCACGTATTCCCTGGACGGCTCTTCGAGAAAAAATCTTCGCAAAATGTCGTAGGCGAATTCCCTGGCGTAAAATATATTCAACACATCGTCTACTCTAAGCACCTGTTTTACCGGTGGCATATCGATCATCCTTTCTCCCTAGATTCTTGCAAGCTCAAATTCTTTTACGTCGGCCAATTCAAGATTCACTTCCTTGATGCTTCTTTCATAGCGTGCCGTTTCGATGACATTAGATGAAATGATGACATCGATGTCTTTATGACGAAGCAGCGGAATGGCCTCTACTGAAAATTGCAGGAAGTCATACTCAGTATTATCAATGAACGGCATATTCCGTTTTTCGAGCGTTTTCCGGACGGACCGTTTGTCTTTCCCAAATACTTTGGCCGTTTTGAAATAGTAATCATGTTGTGAGAACGTATAGGTTGCATCAAGTGTTTGATCATGGTTTTGTTGATAGATTTGGCCTGTAAATTTATTTTCAAGAGAACAGTAGTGAACTCCCATTTCGAAATCCTGCTCGATTGCGAATTGAACGAGTTCGTGGCAAAGGGCCTCACTTTCCGCAACAGCAAGTCCGCCTGCATACCAGAAGTTGTAGTAGACTTCATATGGCGGGTTTTTAAGGGAAAACCCCCTGTCTTTAAACGGCTTCGGATTCTCAAGCGGAAAACAAAATTCAAGCAAATTGATTCCGAAGATACCCAGTTCCTCCAGATCACACAAAAGCTCTTTCATTGCCTCGCCAGTTCCGGGGATAACCGGCATTTCCACGAGGACATCCGGAATGTATTTCTTCGCAAGGCCGATCTGGCGTAAAATGTGCTTTTGCTTGGAATGCTGGTCTTCCATTTTGATACTGAAACGGATTTCATTTAATCCTGCATCTTTTAACCTTTGCAGGATTTCCTCCGTCAACAGGTCGCCGGCCGTATATAACCTCGTATGAACGCCAGGTGCCCGCCGGTTCGCCAGCTCAAAAAAGGAAATGGCCTCTTCTGCATGAAGGAGTGGTTCACCGCCAGTCAGCGCCAAATGCGTCAGCTTTGTGCCCTGATTCAAGATGCTCTCCAATTCGCCGTTCACATTTTTGGTATGCTGCAAATAAAAATGATAGTTGTCCTGGTTTTTGTTAAAGCAGAAGTAACAGTCGCGGTGGCACTTCAGTGAGACAAAACTTGTATAACTGCCGGTGCCGGTCTGGCATGCTTCACAGGCACTTGAAATCCGGTTTCTGTTCAGGATGCTTTTGTCATTATTTCTGAAAAAGGCTCCATTTTCCTTAAGCTGCCGGACCCGATTCTCTTTTACCGTAGAACCTGACTCATTTTCAAACGGCAGCCCGAATTGTTCGATGTGCTTCAGTGTGCTTTTTTCGACCGTGTCATATATGTCCAGGTAATTCAGCAGCGCCTTATTTCTGCTATGTTCCATCTGCTTTCGTGTAAGAATCCCCATCGGATTCACCTTCCTCGTTTTCGTAGACTATCATCCGGATACAAAGCGAACACGAACAGTTTGTGAACCATTTCACTTGATAGTTCAATTATAAACAACTCCGCTCCCCCTTTATATGGGCTCGGTGTACGAAGATTGGACGGCCGTTTTGTGCATGCAATACATAGGGATTTGTCAGATCGGTGACAATGCAGTGCCCCTTCCGCATTACGATTCTGTGAAAGAGATTGTCCTTCTCACGGCATTGGAATAAGATGGGGTTAGTGACATAAGAAGTCAAGAAAGGATTCGTGATTTCATGAAAGATCCAGTGTCCATCCCTGATATCGCCCATTCATTGCTCACTTCTTCACATGAAGGTGTTTCTTCTTTGACTGCACAGCTTTCTAAGGAGCTTTCACTGCCCGTTCTTGTAACGAATCAGCATTTCCAGCTCATTGCATCCGCTTCATTGCCTGACGGAACAAATACAGACTCTATCCTGGCAATCGAACAGATGGACATGTATGAACACAGCAGCATGTCCAAATGCCGGATCACAATGACTGAAACGTTTTTCCATTGTTGCAGGGTCCCGATTATCCATAAGGCAGATACGGTCGGTTACCTCTTGCTGGTGGATGAACATGAGCGTCTAAACCCGGAATCATGCCAATCCCTCCTCGAGTACACCGCCTCCCTTTTAGCCATTCAACTCCATAAAAAAATTGAACTCCGCCAGGAAAAGATGAATTTCAAAAAGCCGTTTCTATTCGATTTGCTGTACGGAAATATAAAGGACAGACAAGAAATCATTGAGTATGGAAAGGTATGGGGCTGGGACTTCACCATCCCCCAAACAGCCATTGTCTTCTCACTTGTGGACTTTACACATGTGTCATCAGATAAAAAACTGGCAGAAAAGCTTCTTTACATCGTTGAGAAAACGCTCCTAGGGCACAACATGAAACCGGTCACGATGTTAAAGCAAAACCAGGTGACAGCGATAGTGGCAACGGAACACGAAACAGCAGAACAAACTACTTCTCTTTTGGAAGCGCTTGCCGCTTCGGTCATCAAGCAAATGCACAGCCTTCATGCTGACCGGACGTCCGCATGCGGACTCGGGAAAACGTACCATAACCCGACAGATCTGTTTCGCAGCTTTCAGGAGGCGAAAGTGGCGCTGGAAATCGGCCAATTGCTGAAGATTCCGATTCCGTTTTTTACCGACCTCGGCCTTGAGAGAATCTTATATAAGCATGATCTGCAAGAACTGAAAGAATTTTATCAATCAAGCCTTGGCGACTTGATTCTCTATGATGAAAACCACCACACCGATCTGGCGGAAACACTCGAGTCCTTTGCCGCCAACCAATTTGAAATGACAGCGACCGCCAATGCGCTGTTCTTGCACCGGAACACTTTGCGGTACCGCTTGAAAAAGACGGAAGAAATATTGGGCTTGAAACTGGATGATTGGAATAATAGATTGAAAATCGTGGCTGCATTCAAAATTAAACAACTGCGGAAAATATAAGTGCAGGGTGGAGATTCATTATGAAAGACGGCATTTATCGCAACAGTTGCCCGCGGAACTGCTATGGGACATGCGGGATTCTGTCCCATGTGGAAAATAACAAACTGATCAAGGTAACAGGTAATCCTAATCATGGCTATACGAAGGGAAAACTTTGCGCAAAAGGATACGCCTATACCGAATTTGTATACAGCCCCCATCGTTTGAAATATCCGATGATGCAAACGCCAAGGGGATCTGGCAACTGGCAGCGAATCTCCTGGGATGAAGCCTATTCACGCATCGCCGAGAAAATGATTGAGCTGAACCGCCGTTATGGCTCCAATCTTGCATCAGGCTATAATAAATTTTCCGGAAACCTTGGTTTATTGCATTATGCAACGGAAGGCATGTTCAACAGCATCGGCCCGCATACAAAGCCAGTCGGGAACCCATGTGCGCTGACCGGTAAATCTGCCTTTAACCGTTCTTTCCATAAAAGTTACAGCTCGGTGCCTGAAGATATGCAAGGTGCAAACTTAATCGTTCTCTGGGGTGCAAACCCGGCCGTGACCAATGTCCACCAGATGAAATTCATTTACGGAGCAAGGCGCCGCGGGGCAAAACTGGTCGTCATTGACCCGATTTTTACGAAAACCGCCCAAAAAGCAGACCTTTATATTCAAATCCAACCGGGAACAGATATGTGGCTTGCACTTGGCATTGCAAAAATACTTTTGCAAGAGGAAAAATACGCAGAAGAATTTGTGGAACGTCACTCCGAAGGCTGGGCGGTGTTCAAACACTGGCTTGAAACTGAACTTGAACTGGAGTATGTACATGAAAAAACAGGCGTATCGCTTGAAGCGATATGCGAACTCAGCAGCTTATATGCTTCAATCAAGCCTGCCGCTACGTGGGCCGGACTTGGAATCCAGCGCACTTGCAACGGAAGTAACAGCATCGAAGCGATAAACAGCCTTGTCGCTATGACCGGAAACCTTACAGAACCGAATGGCGGGCTATATTACATGCACTTTGATGTGGAAAAGTTCCCGTGTGCCCTCTTGCATCATCAAGGTCCGCAACATCCGGTCATTAAATCTTCAAGGGAAGCGGAAATCAGTAATCTGGCAGAAAATGCGCTGAAATTTAATGATCCGCCGCTAAAACTGTTATGGATCGCATCACGCAATATCCTGACGCAAGATACGAACTTGAACGCTTGGCAGGAACTGCTGGACCAACTTGAACTAGTCGTCACCGTTGATCTTTTCATGACCAAAACAGCGCAGCAATCGGATATCGTGCTGCCTGCCGCCACCCATTTTGAAGAAGAAGATTTGAATATCGGATACTGGCATTATTGGCTATCACTCAATCAAAAAGCGATACCCCCTTATTATGAAGCAAAGAGCGATTTGCAGATTGCCAGGGAACTTACGCAAAAACTAAATGAACGTTCACCGTCGTTTTCCAACTTCCCTGCTGATAAAGAACCCATCGATTGGATCAAGGATGAACTGACTCCAGAAATCATGCAGCGTTACGGCATTTCCTGTATAGAAGACCTTATGGAACGTCCTTTCCATAAAAAAGGAGAGCCGTTGTTTTCAGATATGAAGGAGAAGTTCCATTTCTTTTTATCAATCGGCAGTGAGCTGCCGGAGAAAGATTCAGCAGGTTCACGGCAAAATAGGAGGGCATTCCGTCTCATATCTCCTCAGTCCCTATTAAAAATCCATTCGCAATATGAATGGCTGAGCTGGCTTCACCCCCGGGAAAATAAAGAAGCTTATGTCCAAATATCCCGTAGTGCTGCAGCTGATTTAAAATTAGATGAAAATATGAAAGTGGAAATTTTCAACGAACACGGAAAGGTGATCAGGCGGGTAAAAATAAATCCATTATTACCTTCACATACAATACTGGCAACTCAGGGCGGGCAACATCCGATCAATCAGCTGATCAAGGAAGACGGCAAACAGCGGGAACAGGAAGCCAGCTCTTATTTTTACGATAGCCTGGTAAACATACGGAAATGGAGGGAGCCAGATGTTTAAAGAAGTCGGCTTCAGCTTTAATGCTGATGACTGCATAGGCTGCAAAGCATGTGAAATCGCTTGTAAAAACGAAAACCAGACTCCTACGCATATATCCTGGAGAAAAGTCAGCCAACCTGCACCTGAAATTTTTCTCTCCATTTCCTGTAACCACTGTGACAGCCCGGAGTGTTTCCGGGTTTGTCCCGAAAATGCATTCACCAAACGGAGGGATGGGATTGTTGTTATTGATGACAGTCTATGCAACGGCTGCCAATTGTGCGTATCCGCCTGTCCGTACGGTGCACCGCAATTCAACCAGGAAAACCACAAAGTCAGCAAGTGCCAAATGTGTTATCCGCGGCAGGATGCGGGACTCGAACCCGCCTGTGTTGATTCATGCACGACAGGGGCACTCCAGCTCATTGATCTACTTACATTCAGCGACCCTGACACACTCAACACAATTATCGGATTCCCGGATACCAACCTAACGAACCCCTCCATCGTTTTCTATCCGGTAAAACCACGAAAACGGTATTTTTTGGAGTAGACTTCGACGGGTGCCAGGCACCCGTCGGAATATGTCGATAGTCGACAAAACTCGAGGAGTGACAGGCACTTTACCAACACAAAACAGGGGACGGTTCTGCTGCTACAACAGCTCAGACCGTCCCCTGTTTCACTTCAAATACTAAGCAACTCCCGAATATCCTCTTCACTCAAACTCGATATCATCTTCTCACCCGGCTGGATGATTGTGCCAATCAACTCTTTTTTCTTTTGCTGTAGCTCGTGGATTTTTTCTTCGATCGTTCCTTCTGCGATCAGGCGGAATACCTGGACGACTTTTTTCTGGCCCATGCGGTGGGCGCGGCCGGCGGCCTGTTCCTCGACGGCCGGGTTCCACCACAGGTCGTATAGGATGACCGTATCTGCGCCTGTCAAGTTGAGGCCGGTCCCGCCTGCTTTCAAGGAAATAAGGAACACGTCGTTTTCTCCGTTGTTGAACCGCTCAGCCATTTCGACTCTTTCCTGTGATTTCGTGTTTCCGTCGATATAAAAGACCGAAATCCCCCTGCTTTCCATATCGGCTTTAATCATTTGCAGCATGGATGAAAACTGGGAAAACACAAGAATCCGCTGGTTGTTGGCAAGTGATGTGTCGACCAGTTCCTGAAGCTCGATCATTTTTCCGGATTCGCCTTCATAGTTTTCAAGGAACAGAGCTGGGTGGCAGCAGATTTGCCGCAGTCTCGTCAGTCCGGCGAGGATTTTCATCCTGCTTTTCTGGAACCCTTCCTGCTCGATCGCGTCCATTGTTTCGCCTTTGATTCTATCAAGGTACCCCAGATACAATTTCTTTTGTTCGGCTGTCAGCTCTGATGTGTGGATGGACTCGATTTTGTCCGGCAGTTCGCTTAACACGTCCTGTTTCATCCGCCGTAAAATAAACGGGCGGCTCATGCGGGCGATCCGGTCATGAGACATTTTTTTGAATTCCCTTTTGGCCGGGAAAAAGCCGGGCATAATCGCGTCAAAAAGCGACCATAGTTCATCAAGGGAGTTCTCGATCGGTGTGCCGCTCAACGCAAACCGTTTAGCGGCAGGGATGGCCTTGATCGTCTTTGCCGTTTTGGTCGCACTGTTTTTGATGGCCTGCGCTTCATCCAGGATCATGCAGGAAAAAGGCTGTTTTTTATAAATCTGAGAATCCCGCCTGACTAACGGATACGACGTGATAATCACATCGGCATCACCCGCATTTTCGAGCAATGATTCGCGTTCTGCTTTCGTACCTGCAGCCACTTGCACCTTCAAATCAGGGGCGAACGCCGAAAACTCATTTTTCCAGTTGTACACAAGGGAGGCCGGCGCAACGATCAGGGCGGGCCTGTCCGCCGTATTTCCTTCTTCCAGCTCGGAAAGCAGGAACGCAATGCTCTGGATGGTTTTGCCGAGCCCCATATCATCAGCAAGGATGCCGCCGAAATGATAATTGCCAAGGGCTTTCAGCCATTGAAATCCGGTATGCTGATAGTCGCGCAATTCTGCGTTCAACGCCTGCGGCACCGGATACTCATTTTGCACCGGATTCTTTATGGAGTCGATGAGCTGGCGCAGTTGTTTATTATATTTAGCCTGCGCCCTGCCCCCGGCCGCCTCATCAACCTGAAGGCTGCGATAGGCTGGCAGCTGGACAGCCCCATCCTCCATGTCTTCGAGTGTCAGATCGAATTCCCCAAAGAATTCAGCCATATTCTGGATCGTATCGCTCTCGAGGTCAATGAAAACACCATCACTGAGCCGGTGATAGCGGCGTTTCTCCACAGCCGCCTGAAGGAGCTGGCGGATGTCTTCCTCTGTGAAGTTGTCACTTCTGAAACTTACTGAAAGCAGGCCGTTGTCCTCTTCAAGCGCGATTTCCATTTTCGGCAGCCGCTTTTCCGTTTGAATAAGGTTTTCCGCCGCATCCGTCAGGTACACCTCCGCTTCTTCCTGAAAACGCGGAAGGATCTCGAACAAAAACCGGTACATGCTGTCGTCACCATCAAGATACAATTCCTTCCGGTGGAACATGAATTCGCCGTCTTCCAAAAGGTGAACCAAATTTCTTTCCTTTGCGGCATCCCGCATCAAAATGCTATTTTCCGGGAGTTCCGGTTTTTGGTCGCCGAAAGGATTTATGACCGAGTTTCCATACTGGAATTCAAGTTTCGCCTTCAGCATGCCGTCCTGATAATCAAGATACAGGCGGGCCGTTAACGGAACATCGATGATTTCATCGGAAACACTTTCGGACAGATCCAGCGTCCCGACTTTTTTCAAAGCAGGAATGGCGTGAGACACAAAGGAATGGATCTCCCTCGACGATATCGACATTTCGGATCCGGCATGAGGCAGTTTCTCTTTCATTTCTTCCACGATCGCCTGCTGTTCGCGCGACAGATTATAAAAGCAACCGCCGGACAATAACAACCCATATTTATCCAAATACAAGGAGTCTTTAAAAAAATCGAGGTTCAGTGCGTATCCCCTGTCTTTCTTATCGAGGGAAAATGAGAATGGCGGTTCATTTTCCACCCATTGTAAAGGCTCAGGGGCATATCTCCCGCCAGCAAATGCACAATCGTTTTTCACCAACAGGGGGAACAGCCTTTTTATGAACGCAGGAGGTATGATTATTTCCTTCGGACTTGCACTCCTGGATGAATAGTAATAATCGGCATTATAAAAGGCATCGGTCTGGATGATTTCGCTGATCACCAGGAATATGTCACGATCGGCTTCACGAAATGTATGGTCGGCAGAATGAATACGGAAATTTTTGGTAAATTCGTGTTCTTCCCCATTTTCAATATTGCGGATGAAATCCTTCACGTCCTTTACGACATACGGCCTGCCTTCACCAACTTTCATGGTGAGTGCCAGCATGAACTCTTCCCACCCGTGCTCGTGCAGCTTCAGTGTATATTCCACATTCAGCAGCGTTCTGTCCGTCTGATGGCGGGGTGCTGGCAGTCCAAAACTTGAAAAAGCCCGAATCAGCCTATTTGCCTCGGTGTTCGGCTCCTCTGCCTTTGCGACAAGGTCATGATCGCTCTTTTTATTGGCCAGCTTGAGCAGCACTGCTACTTCATGTTTGCATTTCCCATACTTTTCATAAGCGGGGCAGTCGCAATGAAGGAACAGCATATCATCCACGAATTCGATCTCGACATGATATAAGTCACTGCCAACCACTCTGCCGCGCCACGCATCGCCCTTTGTATCAGCCTTTTGCAAAGAGAGAACACGGCCCTGCTGGAAATACGATTTGCCTTTCCGGAAAACTTCTGGCGAAAACTCATTGCGAATGTCCTCTTCTGTTATAAACATCTCTCTCATTCCTTTTATGGTGTTCGTTGCCTAAATCGGCTTGCCGCCTCGTTTTATTTCATTATCCTCAATCACAAAGTCATCTATTTCCCATTCCGTTTATGTACGTAATGAGTGGCGTAACTTTTCTCAATCTGTTCGTTGCCGGATTTGCTGAACCTAAGGACGAGTTTCTTCCGCTTCATGCCCCAGCCTTTGTACACGGTGAACGACGGTTTCGCCCCCTGTTCACGGCACTCTTTACGAAACTCTTTTGCTGCAAAACTTATTTTTGACAGGTTCATGCCGATGACGCGTTCAAGATAAGGAACCTGTCCCTTGCGCCATGCCTCATAATCTTTCTGACTGAGCTTGCCGATCTCCATGAACATATCAACCGCACTAGCGTATCCTTTTTCATAGAGCAGCTCATTTGTTGCTGCCTTTACCCGTTTCTTAAGTTTCTCGTTATTCATCTTGAAAGACACCCTTAATGAAAAATATACTTTCTTTATTTTAGCGGATAAAGGGAGTGCCTGTCACTTCCCGAAATTTGTCGAATATCGACATAATCCGGGGAGTGACAGGCACCACGAAAAAGCCCGCCATCCCCCTTCAGGAATGACAGGCTTCTATTAATTCCGGATGAGATAGTCAAACGCGCCCAACGCAGCGCCTGCACCGGATCCCATCGAAATGATGATCTGGTTGTACGGGCTGTCTGTACAATCGCCGGCGGCAAACAGTCCGGGGACTGTGGTGGCGCCGCTTTTATCGACGGCGATTTCGCCGATGCGGTTGCGTTCGACTGAGTCGTCCAGCCAATCGGTGTTTGGCACAAGGCCGATTTGGACGAATACACCCTGTAATTCAATGTGTTTCTCTTCGCCGGTTTCGCGGTCAATGTAGGTGATGCCGTTGACGTTGCCGGTACCGGTGATTTCTTTTGTCTGGGCATTTGTCACGACCGTCACATTCGGCAGGCTGTGCAGGCGTTTTTGCAGCACATCGTCCGCTTTCAGCTCCGGCATGAATTCGAGCACCGTTACGTGTTTCACGATGCCGGCGAGATCGATCGCCGCTTCGATGCCGGAGTTGCCGCCGCCGATGACAGCGACGTCTTTGCCTTCAAAGAGCGGTCCGTCACAGTGGGGGCAGTATGCCACACCTTTGTTTTTGAGCTCGGCCTCGCCCGGGATGCCCAGTGTTCTCCAGCGGGCACCGGTTGAGATGATGACACTTTTGCTTTTCAAAACAGCGCCATTTTCAAGTTCGAGCTCGAACAGGTCCTTCTTTTCCAGGCGTTTGGCACGCTGCAAGTTCATGACATCGATGCCGTAATCTTTGACATGCTCTTCAAGGCTGGCAACCAGTTTCGGCCCTTCCGTATGCTTAACGCTGATGAAATTCTCAATGCTCAGCGTATCGAGAACCTGCCCGCCGAAGCGTTCAGCCACAATGCCTGTCCGGATCCCTTTGCGCGCCGCGTAAATGGCCGCACTGGACCCGGCAGGGCCGCCGCCGACAACAAGAACATCATAAGGGTCTTTATTTGAAAGTTCTTCCGCACTCGGTCCATCACCAAGCTTGGCCAGAATCTCCTCAAGTGTCATCCGCCCGCCGCTGAAAAACTCGCCATCCAGGAAAACAGCCGGGACAGCCATGACATTTTTGCTCTCGACCTCTTCCTTATACACAGCGCCGTCAATCATCGTATGGGTAATGCCAGGATTGAGAACGCTCATGATATTCAGGGCCTGTACGACGTCAGGGCAGTTGTGGCAGCTCAGGCTCACATACGTTTCAAAGTGGTATGCGCCACGAATGTTCTTAATCTGGTCAATCACACCTTGATCGACTTTTGGCGGCCTGCCACTTACTTGAAGGAGAGCGAGCACGAATGATGTAAATTCGTGCCCTAAAGGAATGCCGGCAAAGGCAACGCCGCTGTCTTCTCCAACACGGTTGACACTGAAACTCGGCGTTCTGTTCAATTCTGCTTTTTCAACATTTATTTTGGATGACATGGAAGCTACTTCATCAACAAGGTCAAGCATGTCCTTTGAGACATCATCTTCACCCGGACTGACTTTAAGCAGCACGTCGTTTTCCATGAGTTCGAGGTATTGTTTTAATTGTGCTTTGATATCTGCTTCAAGTACCATTTACCGCACTCCTTATCTCTTCTTATATTTTCCCGACTAGATCAAGGCCAGGTGTAAGTGTTTCTGAACCCTCTTTCCATTTCGCCGGGCAAACTTCACCAGGATTGTTGCGGACATATTGGGCGGCCTTGATTTTGCTTACAAGAACATCCGCATCACGTCCGATGCCTTCTGCGTTGATTTCAACTGTCTGAATGATGCCGTCAGGGTCGATGACGAACGTGCCCCGGTTCGCAAGGCCTGTTTCTTCATCCAGTACATCAAAGTTACGGGAAAGCACCTGTGAAGGGTCACCGATCATCGCATACTTAATTTTGCCGATTGTTTCAGAACTGTCATGCCAGCCTTTATGTGTGAAGTGAGTGTCAGTCGAAACAGAATAAACTTCTACACCAAGCTTTTGAAGCGCTTCGTAGTTGTTTTGCAGATCCTCAAGCTCAGTCGGGCAGACGAAAGTGAAGTCTGCAGGATAGAAGAGAACGACACTCCACTGTCCCTTCATGTTTTCTTCTGTCACCTCAATGAACTCACCATTTTTGAATGCTTGCGCTTTGAAAGGTTGTACTTCTTTTCCGATTAAAGACATAAGTTAATTCCTCCTGTTTGTTTACTTTATTTTATAGATAACATCACTTTATAATAATTAGTTATCTATAATAATTCTAATTCGATATTTATTATCATATATAATTTTCATTAAGTCAACAGAAAAAGACTATCTTTTTTGTTTAATTAATAATCATTATCAGTTCTTATTGAGAAAACACTTACAGAATTTCGATTCCACGCTGAAAATGACTTTTCCCGGTTACGGACATGATCCCTTGCATTGACGCCTGGCCCTTCGTTTTAAACAAACGTTTATTTAACGGAAGAACAAGGGACAGGTCCGCTGTCCCACCCGGGATGATGTACCTTTCCCCCCAACAAAAAAAGACCTATCGCCAGCGCAATAAGTCTTTTCCTAAGATTATGTGTGTCACTTCCTAAAATCACCGATGTCCCCTGAAAACCGCGGAATGACTTGGCACTCAAATCAATTCTAAAACAATTTCAGATAACCTATGCCTGATTACCAATTGAGCCTTTCTTGCTTTTACATCAAGTTTTTTAAGGTCTACTGATTGTACGTCCCAGGAAAGTTTCGTTTCTTCTTCTAATTTCACGAGTTCGTCTTCGATCCAAAAATGATGTTTTTCATAAAATTCTGCCGCGGATTTTTCATTCTGAAGCCCATCAGGGACTTGAAAATTGAGATGATAAAGCCATTTTTGAAAATCTTGTTCACCGATTTTGATGAGTTTTTCTTGCAATACTGAAATCAAGTCTTTTATAACGCTTTCGTGAAAGCCTTCTTCTTTCATTTTTTGTTCCAGTTGAGGCAATGTCAGATTGCTTAAATTTTTAGTGTCCAGCCACAATATGTCCTTTACAATTTCTTTTATTCTGTTTTTCTTAATAGTCATCACTCTTTCTATTTATCATCTATCTATATTGTACTAAAAGTGTAAAACCACCGAAGGGACAGGGGACCTGTCCCCATACAAAAAAGACCTATCGCCAGCGCAATAAGTCTTTCCCCACCCTCACATATTCATTTCACCAGTATTATTATACTTCATCAGCAAACGCTCCAGCAGCGGCACTAAAATCGGGCCCAGAACGAAGTAAACGACAGCGTTCCCCCCTGCATGCATGAGGTCAAATGGAAGCCCGGCGAGATAGTACGGGATGAGTTTGTCGAAACCGAAAATCGGCGCCTGGGCAAGTGAGATGATGAAGCCGTACAGCAGCCCGGCCGCACCTGCATAAATCGCCATCGCCCACAGCGGCATTTTTTCAAATACGGGGCGGATAAACACGCCGGTGACGAGGACCACAACCGCATACGCGATAAGCTGTGATATGGTCCAGGTTCCCATGCCGAGCGTCAAATTGGACAACAGCACGGTGAGCATCGCGTTGGTGAGGCCGAACCGGATGCCCATCAACAGTGTTGTGATCAAGATGATGTCAGTCGTCGGCTGGATGTTCGGCAGAAAGGCGAATGCGTTGCGGCTCACGACCGCAAGTGCGGTGAGCATTGCCAATAAAGCAATGCTCCTGAGATTGGTGATGGGCGGGCTTGCCGCTTTTTTAAAACTGAGTGAGCTTCCAGACAATTTCCTCGCCTCCCTCAGGAGTGAACTCCTGGGCGCCGACAGTCACTTGTTCTCCATCAACCTCATATACCCAGAATTTGTTGTCTTCTTCACTCTGGGCTTCGCCTTCAATTGATTGGATGAATCCGTCTTTTTCCTCGACTTCGAAGTTTTCCTTCATGATGTCGAGCAGACTATCGCCGTTCGCTTCGATGTCCTTTTCGGCAACCGCTTCACCTTCGTCCGAGACCACCTGGATAACGACCTGTTCCGTTTCCGCTTCACCAGACTCCGTTGCCGCGGATTCTTCTGTTTCAGTCGCTGCCTTTTCTTCTTCCTTTGGCTTGTCAGCAGAGGATTCTTCCTGCGCCTCATCAGCTGTTGTTTCTTCCTTCGGCTCATCAGCAGGGGCTTCTTCCGCTTGCGTACAGCCAGTCATGAAGATCAAGCCAAATGCCGCCATCAGGGTCATTAAATAGTGGGACCATTTTTTCATCTTGTTGCCTCTCCTTTTTCCTTAAAATATAGTTTTTGATATAAATAAAAAAAGCTCAGTGAGGTAGAAAAAATCACTAAGCTTTTTGTAACCGGCTTACCTCGAGCCTGGATACAGCGATTCACAGTACGGTGATAATAGACCTGACTTAAGGGCTGTGCCCTATCACAGTGGCGGGACCGTGTTGGATTTTCACCAACTTCCTTATCAACGCACTTTATTCTTTTTTAATTAGCTCGTTCAATGTTTACGAATTTAATTATAGCATATTTCTGAAAAATGACTGCTTTAATTTTATTTTTCTATTAAGAGAATATCTTACCTCTTATAACGGGATGGCACGAATCGGCTATACGGCCGTTACCTGAAACCTCCTCCGCTTCACTCTGCCTTTCTGATGACAGGATTCAACACCATCAGTAACACGACAATCCCTCCAAAAATCGAAATGCCAAGGAACAAATGGTTAATACTGAAATGGACAAGCAGCGTACCCGTTAACATCAGCGATACCGGCTTGCTCGACTCCAGCAGCACCCGCATCGTACTTTGCGACCTCCCGATCAGCTTCCTTGGCACCTTCACGATAAACAGCGACTGCAGCGCAATGCTGGCTAGCGGACTTCCGATACCGGCGACCAGGATGATTCCCATGACAGCGATAAAGTTATCAGTGAACGCCAACGCTCCAAAGGAACCGAGCATCAGGACCAGCCCAACGACCATCGGGACGATTTTCCGGACTTTATTAAAAAAATTGATGGAAACCGAACCGAGCAGGATTCCTATGAAGAAAGCGATCTCCACCTTCGCCAGATCAGCCGCACTTTCGACAAACAGCGGGAATAACACGGCTACCGGCGCGAGCATGAAATTGATCAGCACCAGATAAATGATCATGCCCCGTAAAATCGGCACCGAAACAATCGTTTTCAACCCGGTTTTCAAGTCTGCGCCAAAGCTTTTCCAGTTCAATTTATCAGCAGCTTTTTTCGTCAATGCTTTTTCTTTTATTAAAAGAATAAAGAAGAACGAAACAAAAAAGGTCAGTGCGTTGAAAAGGAAAGCCGTCGGCAGACTGTAGACCAATAATATCCCCGCGATTGCAGGTGCAGCAAGCCCCACGACGGTCTGAATCGTCGATGAAACACTCTGGGCCCGTGTAATCAAGTGATCCGGCACAATCGACCGGATGGCGACGGTTTTGGCCGGGACGAAGAACGAATCGAATGACGAGATGATCACTGCCGATACGATCAGCATCCACGGTTCCAGCAAGTCCGCCCAGAATAAAAACACCAGTCCCAGGATTACCAGGCCGCGGAAAATATCCGACATCAGCATGAATTTCTTCTGATCTCCCCTGTCAACGAGCACACCCGCAAAGATTCCGAACAGGATCGTCGGAACGATTTCCGCGGCCAGCACAAGTGACATGAGTACAGCCGACCCCGTCAGCACTTTCATCGCCCAGATAATCGATAATGCATACACCCCATCGCCAAGCGCTGATACAAACTGGCCGGCGATCAAGTACCGGTAATCCTTGATGGCAAAGAGGCTTTTGAAACTGTCCGTTTTCTCTTTCTTTTCAGAGGGCACTGTTGCTTCTACTGAGGTTTCACTCATATTTTTCCTCCACATTTAAAAGTATGCTTGATTCTTAATCTTAGTTTTCAACTAATGTTTTTGGAGCTGTAAGTGACTTGATTTCATTAAAAATATGTTCGCCAAGAGGGCTAAGCTTACCAGATTCATTAATTACAGAGATGGCATCATTCAATTGCCCCTTAACAAATTCAAGCCTTTCTGCTGTCTGATTATAACTCGGATGGAATTGCTGGAGCCTTTCCAGCCACATTGCAACTCTCGCAAAAGCGTAAGCGCCGTGGAAGACTCCCTTCATCGGCCGCGGGTCTGTCCGCCACGGTGACTTATAAGTTTCGCTGTGGTCGTTCATGACGATCGGATCAATCGCAAACAGCTGGTTCAATCTGGAATGGGCGCATTCATGAATGATATTTTCCGTCACCCATAGAAAGTCATGGGGGTGATGGGAGATGAAAATGGCATCTGGCAATATATCAGTCGTGAAGCCGCCAAACGCATCCGTATCCATGATGGCTAAAAGTTTAATATGGCCCTCCATTTCTCCATAATATTCTGGCCAAATCTCTTGAATTAAATTCAAGCACGATTCATAGAATAAGTGGTCATTCGGTGTGAAGGAAATGCTGTGCAACCTATTGTCTTTGATTTCACTCTTTCTGACATTGAGAGAGTTGATGTTTTCTGAAAGGCATTGTCCGACGATCTCTTCTTTCATTTCAAATGCAATCCTGCTTTTACTGTCAAAATAATGTGGAATGCATTCAATATGTTTTGGGCTCGTCACTTCAAGCCGGGTGGTGAACTCATCGTTGGACCGAATTGCTCCGATAATGACCTCATCAGCAAGGAGTGTAATTTCATTTTTCGCTGTAATGACTGTACAGCGGTAACATTCATAAGGCGGACTCAAGTTTATTTTGTGATTCAGCCCCGGGATTTCAATTGTGCCTCCGGATCGGCATTCAACTTCACTCTCAAACTCAATTCCATGTTTCGCACACGGCAGGATAAAATAGCTCATAAATGGTTCAACAAAGTTCGTCGTTTCCATTTTGCGGATCACATCAGCCGGCTCCATATTATAGATCATGCCATCATCTGAATAGGTTGTCAGGAAGTAAGTGAAGTAGTTCAAACCCGGACTGTAAAGGTCTTTTAAAAATTCTGGCTGATCGAGTGCGCCTTTCAGTTTCTCCGCAAGATCTGCAGGGATTTTTCCGACTTGCTCCATGATGTCAATCACGCTGATCAGCCGCTGGGAAAAAGGCCGTAAACTGAGCGTATAGATCTGATCGTTCTCCATACGGGAAGGCTGCAGGAATGATACCATCTTATTTTTTCACCCTTTCTGTTTTAAAATTTGGAAACAAAGAAACCGCAAATGTGTAAGGATCGTCGTTATTTTCCTGGTGCGAGTCAATGTCATCTTCGAGTTCGCGCAGCATGTGGATATATTCTTTCACCCGCTCTTTCGGAATTCGCGCTTTTACGAGAGAAAACTCGGCCGGCGAGTTTCCCGAAACGGCGTTACGCATTCCGGTCCGCACTTCTTCAATCATATATGTAATCAGTTTTATTTTTTCCATTTCATTGGAGTTCCGGTTGCTCAGCCGGATGCCGAATGAATTCACATCCGCTTTGTAAGCTGTTTCCACAATATCTTCTTTAGACTTCGTGCTGTCTGCATACACCAGTTCATTTCTTTCCAGGATTTTAATGATATAATTCACCTTTGCAAGCGGGACACTCACCTGTCGTGCCACTTCCGTTGCGGTAAGTGAAGCTACTGAGAGGACGCTTAAAACTTCCATTCCGCCGTCATGCAAGATTGCATCAAGGAAATCGTTGTCGGCATTATCTATGTATATCGCTGGATTTGTCATACATACCACCTCGTTTTTTATAGTAGGGCCAGCAGCGACTCGGAATCTGTGCCTACTGCAGACAAAGCCATATTTGACTGATCACACATTTCTCTGGCAACCTCGCGGACTTCTTCCTCCGTTACACTCATTAAGTCAAACACTTCATTATCCACGAAAAAATCTTTATTATACAGCGCATAGCGGCCGGTTGTATTCAGATGCCGCACTGCGTCATTCGGGATCTGCAGGGTGGATGTGATGCGGGAAGCGCGGGCCCGCTCCAGCTCTTCATTCGTCACTCCGTTCTGTTTAATATCATTGATGATGTCCATAACGACCTTGAAACTTTCTTCCAGGGACTCTTTTTTGCAATTAAAATCAATTGCCATATAACCGCCCAGGCCATAGCTTAATGCATAGGAATAAACGGAATAGACCAGTTCTCTTTTTTCTCTCAGTTCCATGAAAAGCCTCGATTTCAATCCATCACCCAATATATCTGAAAGCAGCGCCATGGCGTACCTCTTCCGCGACCGGAAGGAAGGCCCGACGAATGTAGCTGTCAAATTGACTCGATCGGCATTTCCGATCCCCATCACACTTGGGGACACTTCAAGCTGCGGGGACGGGTTGCTTGCCGGTTCGCTTTTCCAGAAGTCGAATTCATGAGCGATCTGGCCAAGCGTTTCATCAGGATCGACATCCCCTTGAATGACAATGAGGGTGTTGCTTGGTGAATAGTACTGCTTGAATCGGCTTTCGATTTCCTCTTTGGAAAACCGGGCAATATTTTGCTGGTTCCCGATCACAAACAGCCCGAGGGAGCGGTCACCCCAGAGCGCCCGTTCCGCAAGCTCAGTTTTCACTTTCGATGAAGCGAAGTAGGTTTCGGCTTCCTGTAAGATGATCGCCCGTTCATGATCGATTCGTTCTTCCGGGATATGTTGGAGCTTAACGATTTCAGCTAAAGCTTTAATGATATCAGAGCGGTAATTCCGCTGCGACGTGATGCAGCACCTTGTCATTTCCTTATTTGTATAGGCTTCATATAACGCACCGTTGTCGAGCAGGTTCCCCACCATTTGTTTAGCAGAATGGTTCATGTTCTCATGGCTGAACGCCATGTGTTCAATAAAGTGGGATATCCCGTTATTTTCATTGTTTTCGTCTTTTGAGCCGTGGTTCACATACATTCCGATTGATAGATTGCGGGATTGTTTCGTCCTTCTGACAATCACTTTCATACAGTTTTCAAGCATCCCTTTGGAAATCGATTCATAGTACAAGTTATCCCTCCTTTACGGTGCTTGACATATCAAGTTCAGGGAGCTCAAATAATGATCTCCCTGAACAAATGATGCCGTTTTAGAAACTTGCTGAAACTGAAATCCTGATTCCCTGTTCGCCGGCTGCCAACTCGTCAGTCGCCTTTTCGATCTGCTCCACCAGCTGGGAATCGCTGATGACCACTTCCCCCTTGTCGTTGACCTTGAATACTTCCGGAGTAATGCTTACTTTCTTGTTTTCCATTATGTATTTCACCCCCTTTCAAGCATGAACCGGACGCTGTTCTTTTTGTTTTTCGTTCCACTCGGCCAGCCGCACCAATGCGGCTTTTTTCGGACTGTAAATCTTGCAGTCAAGCGCCAGGCTGATGTATCTGTTTTTCTCCTCAAGCACCAATGCTTTGTTGACAAACTCACGGACAATCTTTTCCGATTCATCGATCGTAATGTCGTAACCGGCATTCTGAACGTCTTTATATGCACTCGCTAGATTTCTGGCTGAATCCAATGCCAGGTAAAGCTGCCGTTTTTCTTCTTTTAAAACTGTCATCTGAATGTCGTTCTCTTTCCTCATATCCACAATCAGCAATTCCCTGCCGTTATCAACAAAGAATAAATCACTGCTCGCATGTGTTTTCGTCCACGCAGCAACCGCCTTGCGCATAGGAATTGTATACTCACCCGGATTGCGCGGTTCCGCGTAATCATAATCGAAATGATAAGCGATCCGGTTCAGCCCGGCTTGATCCAGCCCGCTGTAAATGTACTTATACGGCCACATCGCCCGGACATTTGTAAGACCGTTCCGTTCATAATCGTTGAAATACGGACTGAAACGGTCAAGCCGGATTTTTGCGACGCTGCCCGGCGGGGTCAGATGGGTGATCTTTTCGACGACCTCAGGCAAACGTTCATATTCTTCCGGATTCTCTTTCGGAAAGCCGTACAAAATGTTCCAGACCGGGAACACCCCATACTCTTTCGACCATTTCAACAGCTGGATATTCTGCAGCATCGTGACACCTTTGTTCATCAGTTCGAGAACAGAGGTCTGCAGGCTTTCGATCCCCGGCTGGATCGATCTGAACTTGGCGTCCCGAAACAGTTCCACCTGGCTCTTTTTCAAATTCGCTTTCGTTTCATAAAACATATCCAGATCCAGGCCCTTTTCCTTCAAAGCCGGCAGCACGCTTTTGAAGTAACCCATATCGATAATGTTATCGACGGCAGCGGCTTTTGACGTGTAGTCCTTATATTTGTTGCTGAGGTAAATCAATTCTTCCAGCGCCCTGTCTGCCGACTTGCTCCGGAAGTTCAAATTCGTTCCATTAAGGCCGCAAAAGACGCAGTGATGTTTCTGTCCCCACCAGCATCCTCTTGAGGACTCGAACAGGAAACGGGTTTTACTGACCTGGTCCCCGTAGCTGCAGCTCACAAATTGCTCGAAATAGTCGGTGTAATCGGGATAAGGAATTTCATCGAGTTTTACGGCTGCTGGCGATATCGGAGGGGCGCTATCATTGGAGGAACGTTGCAGCCGGATCCCGTTAATTTTTGGCACCTTCTTGTTTTTGTTCCATTCAGTGAGGAACGTAATGAATGACTGATCGCCTTCACCCGAACAGACAGCATCGATGAATGGGAATTGTTGAATCAGTTCTTCCCCCATCGTTTCCTCACAGTTGGCTCCTCCGAATATGATGAATTTTTCCGGGTATTTTTCTTTCAATCTTTTCGCGAAACTGATTGAAGCAACGTTTTGTTCGAAAACACTCGTGAAGCCGATTACTGAGTACTGGCTCCAATCGATTTCGGACAAGCATGCGTCCAGGAACCGTTCAACGTGTGTTCTTACTTCACGGATGATCTCAAAATCAGCTTCTGAATTCCCAAGCTTCACTTTCGCTTCTTCTATGTAGGCGTCCAGGGTATCTTTGCCGAATAGAGATTGAGAAAAGACGACTTCACCTGCCAGGGCATTGCTTGAAAAGATGGTCCCTTCAGCAATTCCATCGTATAACTCAGGTGAAATTTGCTCGGCGAACTTCAGATTCAGATAGTGCACATCACACTCGATATCCCGCTGCGTCAACCCTGCTTTCAGCAGACTCAATCCGATGGAAGGCCTGTATAACGAACCAAAGGGCATATTAATAAGCGCTGCTTTCATCTATCCATCTCCTTTCTACAAAATATTACAAATTACGTGAGGCCGATCTGTTAGAATATATCCGGAATCACAGGCAGTTTGTGATGCAAGCGGAATAGAATAGGAGATTTCAGTTCAGCTTCAATGGTTTCCCGGAATCAGTTCATCGCCAAGCGTTCCAATAACATCAGCAGTTTCCGCCACCGCTTTTTCAACAGTTACTTCAGCATAAGAAGCCGTACCGCCGCCAAACACCAATCCAAAAGACAAAATACAGAACAGCAACAGTTTTCTCATATCAATCTCCCCCATATGGTATAATTTTCATAAGAGTTTAGGACTATCTTCTCTCTGATTTCATTATCCATTGCATAACGGAGATTTTAAATATGCATTTATGCAGTAATTTTAAAATTCTGAATATTTTTGATTTTTTGCTTTAGGGAGGCTTTTATGAGTACCGTAAGTAAGAATATCGAATACTATAGAAAACAGGCGGGAATGACCAGAAAAGACCTGGCCGCTGGAATCTGTGACGAATCGACTTTATACCGGATCGAAAAAGGGGCGCAAAACCCGAGGCTTGACCTGCTCTATGACATTTGCCGAAAACTGAAGGTCCCGATTGACTTCGTCATTAGCGACCTTCATTATAACGACCTGATGGAAATTGAACGATATAAAAATTTATGCCGTGAACTTACATACAACGAAGATTACGAAGCTCTCACGCTAACAATTGAGGAATTCGATAAGCTTTTAGACCTTTATAAGCATCAGGCGGAATATGCGAGCACAAAACGTTTCATCACATGGCACAAAGCCGTACTGCTGCACATGAAAGAAAATAATCCGGCAGAAGCGGAAGACCAGCTGAAAAGCATCTATGAACAACGGCTCAGAACAGAACTGGACATCGGCATCTGCAATTCGCTCGGTCTTGTCAAACTGAACCGGCAAGGTGTCGCGGCTGCCATCAACTATTTCAAAAAAGCCTATTCAGCCATCGAGGATTTGCCGTTCAAAAGTGATTTCACACTCGCTCCCAGGGTGGCTTATAACCTGGCCTACTGTCACTACTATAACGGAAACCTGCATGAGGCCATCACCCTTGCATACAAAATCATTGAAATGCTGGAAAAGAAGCAGCTGAGTTTTATTATGGGGAAAACGAAGCATATGCTGGGAAAAATCAATATGAAATTGGGTGACTACGAACAGGCGAGGGAATATTTGATCGAAGCGAAGTTTTTGTTTCGGCTGGAAAAGAATGAGGCCCATTATAGGAAGACGGAAGCGGATTTGGATGAGGTTCAGGAGCTGATTAAGGGTGGGAATTGAGCCATGTGTTAGAGAGTCGCCGAGTACCCGGGAGGATACTCGGCGATTCTTTATTTCTTTCTGAGCATCACCGGAGAATCCACCTGGTACGCTCTTTCTTACCCGTTTATTGCTGTGTCTGCGTCCGCGGTAAATCTCAGCCGCTTTTCATTTTCACTCTCTTAACATGCTTAACTAAAAAACGTCTCCACTTCAGCAACCGCTTCTTCGCTGTCTTCCCCTACAGCACGGATGGTGATTTCATCGCCGTTTTGCAGCTGCAGGGTGATTAAACCGAGGAAGCTTTTAAGGCTTACTTCAATCACCGATCCTCTTACAACTTTTTTTAAGTAAATTTCCGATTTGTATTTCTGGGTGAGAGCACTTAAGTCAACAATCGTTAGCTCATCAGATATTTGGACAGGCACATTTTCTCTTATACTTTCAGACATACGCCATGCTCCTTTCATGCATATTCGTTTAAAGAAGGCCGGCTTGCTGCAGTACTGCCCGAAGCTCACTGATTTTCTCTTCACCGAGCGGTCTTGCCGGCGGCAGGACGTTAGTGGAGATATCCAGTCCCTTCAGCTTGATGGCTTCTTTGATTACATTCACGAATGGTGAATCGATTTTGTACATTAACGGAATAGGGGCGAGTTTTTGATGAAGCTCAACCGCTTTTTCCATGTTTCCTTCCCGAAATGCCCGCAAAATGCCGATTGTCAATTCAGGCGCGAAGTTGCCGCTAGCCGAAATGGCACCGTCCCCGCCAAGACTGAGGGTATTGAGCAAATGATCATCAAACCCTGCAAGGACTGAAAAATCCGGACGGATCGGCTTCACTTTTAAGATGACTTCACGGATATGCCCGGCTGTATCAACAGTTTCTTTAATTCCTGCGATGTTGCCGAATTCTTCAGCAAGACGCCGGACAAAATCCGGTGACAGGTCCTGGCCGGTGAGATTTGGAAAATTATAAAGCAAAATAGGCAAGTCTACCGCCAGGGCTATATCACGATAATGGGCATACAAATGCTCTTCTGAAAGAGGCCAGTAGTATGGATTGATGACAACAACACCATCTGCCCCCGTTTCTTTGGCATGGAGGGACAGGTCAATGACCTCCCGTGTGCTGGTGCTGCCTGTACCAATCAGGACCGGCAGCCTCCCGTTCACATAGTCAACAGCAAATTCAGCGACTTCCTTTCTTTCCTGAACGGACATCTGGCTGAATTCGCCGCCTGTGCCGAGGAAGAACAATCCGTCAACCTCTTGTTCAATCAAAAAATCAATCAACGTTGCTGTTCCGTTTTTATCAAAGTTCCCCTGATCATCAAAAATCGTTGATACAGGTGGAATAATGCCTGTAAAAGCCGGTTTCTTTTCCATTGCGGTTCCCTCCTGCCGTTATGCGTTTTTTTCCTTCAACTCTACTTTATCCTTCACATCTCTGTTTACAAGATAATCAGGAAAATAGCCTTTAAAAACATCAGCGACATTTTGGGCTGTTTTTCTTTTCAGCTCTGTCTGCGACTCTTCGGAGTACCAGGCAACGTGCGGATTCAGGATGACATTCGGCATCTCAAGCAGCGGGTTATCCTTTTCAATCGGCTCCTGTTCAACGACATCCAGGCCGGCACCGGCGATTTCGCCTTCTTGAAGCGCCAGGATCAATGCCTTTTCATCAATGACCGGGCCACGGGCTGTATTGATGATGAATGCTTCATTTTTCATCTTTTTAAACTGCTCTGTACTCATCATCCCTTTTGTATGTTCGTTCAACGGAGCATGGACAGAGACAAAATCAGACCTCTCACACAGTTCATCAAGTTCAAGAAGTTTCACATTCAAGGCCGCTGCAGTTTCCTCCGGTATGAACGGATCATAAGCGGCAACTTCAATCCCGAATGCCTGCGCTTTGCGGGCAAGTGTCTGCGGAATGTTGCCCAGCCCGACCAATCCAAGCGTCCTGCCGCGCAGGCGGAAAATCGGAGAGCCTGCTTTGAAATCCCAGTTCCCGTCCTTCACCTCATTGTTCAGCAATGTCACCTTGCGGGCAAGGGACAATAATAGCGCAAATGCATGGTCTGAAACTTCATCAAGGCAGTAATCGGTGACATTTCCGACGACAATGCCTTTTTCCGTTGCTGCTTCAATATCAATCGTGTTAAAGCCAATTCCATATCGGGATATGACTTTGCAGTTTTCCAGGCTTTCGATTACCTTCCTGGAAATTGGCGCGTATTGATTGATCAGAGCATCTGCATCTTGCGCCGCCTCTATGACTTCGTCCTCTGTTGTGCACTGTGCAAATTGAAGATCGATATCCGGGTGGTCGAGCACTTCTTTTTCAGGCTGAAAGCTTTTAAATTCATAATCGGTCACAACCACTTTAAATGTACTCACGTCATTCTCTCCTTCTTCCATTCTTTTATTATCCCATGATGCCTAAAAGGAGTGTAATCGTCACGATACTCACTAATGTCGTAATTAACGTAATACTAGAAACAAGATCAGGCTCGGAATCATATTGCACGGCGAACATCGTCGTCGTTGCTGCCGACGGCATCGCAGCTGAAACGATCAGCACTTTTTCAAGCAGCGGGTCCATCGGGAAAAATTGGATGATGATATAGGCAATGACAGGCGAAAGGAAAAGCCGGGTAATGGTTCCAAACGTTATTTTTGACCATTGCAGGTTTTTTAACTGGATTTCAGCCAGCTGCATGCCAAGGATCAGCATCACCATCGGGATGGCAGCTTTGGCAACCAGTTCGATCGCTGACATGATATTGGCAGGCATGCCAATATCAAAAACGTTCATGATTAAGGCAATAATTGTCGCATAGGTCGGCGGCATTTGCATCACCGTCTTCAGGGCGAGTTTGACACCTGCTCCGCCCCGTGCGGCATAGTAAATGCCAAAGAAATTCATGATGATCGCCTGCAGGACAAGAAATGATACCGAATAGTCGAATCCTCTCTGCCCATAGGCGAATAAGATGATCGGGGAACCGAAATTGCCGGCATTCATAAACGCTGTCGATAAGATCAGCCCGCTTTCCACCGATTCCGAATAACGCATGATTTTGCTGTAGACTGTAACGATAATCAAAATCACAGCCAGCAAAATCAGTGCGAAAATGACCATATTCAAGTAATCCCTGTTCAGATCTGCTTTATAGAAAGTCGGAAAAACGAGTGCCGGTGTCAGAATGTAAATAGCCACAGTTGAAACAGATCGAATATCGATCCGTTTCCACTTCTGCAGCCCGAATGCCGCCGCGAAGATTAACAATACGGGCAGCACCACTTCTATGAAAATAGTCATTTAAAAGACTACCATTCAGCAACGGTTCCATCTTTGTGCCGCCACACCGGATTCCGCCAGCGGTGTGCGGTTTCGGCCTGCTTACGGACATATTCTTCATCGATGGAAACACCGAGGCCCGGCCCTTTCAAGTTTTCTACATACCCTTCTTTGTAATCAAACACCGACTTGTCTGTTAAGTAATCTAATAGATCACTGCCCTGGTTGTAATGAATGCCGAGGCTTTGCTCCTGAATGAATACGTTATGTGATGTCGCATCCACCTGCAGGCAGGATGCAAGCGCAATCGGACCCAGAGGACAATGCGGCGCTACTGCAACATCATAGGCTTCCGCCATTCCAAAAATCTTTTTAGACTCCGTAATGCCCCCGGCGTGGGAAAGATCCGGCTGGATGATGTCAACATAACCGTCTTCCAGCACTTTTTTGAAGTCCCAGCGTGAATACATCCTTTCACCTGTTGCGATCGGAATGTTCGTAATACGGGCAATATCCCTCAGCGCTTCGTTATTTTCAGGCAGGACCGGTTCTTCGATGAACATCGGCCGGAATGGTTCCAGTTCTTTTGCAAGTATTTTTGCCATCGGCTTATGTACACGGCCGTGAAAATCGATGCCGATTCCAAAATCGTCTCCAACCGCTTCCCTTACTGCAGCAATTCGGGCAATCGCTTCATCCACTTTTTTGTGTGAATCAATATACTGCAGTTCTTCCGTTCCATTCATTTTAACCGCCGTAAAGCCGGCTTCTTTTGCTTTTCTGGCTGCAAGCCCGACATCAGACGGGCGGTCTCCGCCAATCCAGGAATAAACCCTTACAGTATCCCGGCAGGCGCCTCCCATCAATTCATGGACAGGAGCGTTGTAAAACTTTCCTTTGATATCCCAAAGTGCCTGGTCGATTCCCGCTATTGCACTCATATGGATGGGGCCGCCGCGATAAAAACCGCCGCGGTACATGACCTGCCAGTGATCCTCGATGCGAAGCGGATCCTTGCCGATCAAATAATCGCTCAGTTCATCCACTGCCGCTCTTACGGTTTCCGCCCTGCCCTCTATGACCGGTTCACCCCAGCCGAACAGGCCTTCATCGGTTTCTATTTTCAGAAACAGCCACCGTGGCGGCACAACGAAGGTTTCGAGTTTCGTGATTTTCATCGTTATCCTCCTTTTACCGGGCTCTGCCCCGCTTGATTGCTGCCGTAAACTGTCTTGCGATTTCTGTTAGTTTGCCGTAGTCTCCCTGTTCGATTGCCTTCTTATCAACAAGAGAACCGCCGGCACCGAGCGCAACTGCACCGCTGCGGATGAAATGCTCCGCATTATCAGCCGAGACGCCGCCTGTCGGCATCATCGGAATATGGCCGAGCGGGCCTTGAAGGTTCTTAATGTAATTTTCCCCCAGTGAATCAGCCGGAAAAATTTTCAATAGATCGGCACCGGCCGCATACGCACTCACGATTTCAGTCGGCGTCAGCACACCCGGGATTGAAATCCTGCCATACTGATTGGTCACACGGATCGTTTCCTCATCGAAGTTGGGGGAAAAGACAAAATCCGAACCTGCGTCAATGGCCGTTTTCGCTGTGATCGCATCAAGAACTGTACCGGCACCGACAAGCACTCTGTTCCCATATTCTTTTTTGATGCTGCGGATCATGTCAAAAGCACCCGGTGTATCGGCTGTTATTTCCAGAGCACCGACACCGCCGTCAACCAGTGCTTCCGCAATCCCATTGATCTGGCTCGCTTTCGGCCTGCGAATGACCGCTACAAGGCCTGATTCTTTTATTTTTTCAAGGTTTGCCCACTTATTCATCAATCGTACCTCCTTGCGGTGCTATTTATCTGATGACATCTCTTTCATTTCCATCCTGGTTCATGTATGCTTCCACTTCATCTTCACGGGGCAAGCCTTCAACATCGCCGGGAATACCCACAACGATTGCTCCGATTGCATTGGCGCGTTTAACGGCTCGGTCAATCGGCTCATTTCTGAGAATTCCGCTTATGATGCCTGCCGCAAAGCCGTCCCCTGCTCCGACAGGGTCGACGACTTGCTTAACAGGATAGCCGGACACGTAACCGGATCCCTGCGGCGTTTTATAAAAAGCACCCTTTTTACCGAGCTTGATGACAATCGTTTTTTCTGTACCGCCTGCAAGGATATCGGCTATTTCTTCAGGCGTTTCTTTCCCTGTCATGAATTGCCCTTCATCCAGGCCGGGAAGGATTACGTCTGCTTTTCCGGCCATTTCCAGAAATGTTTGCCTGGCAGTTTCAGCGTCCCAGAGCTTCAAACGGAGATTCGGATCAAATACAACCTTCACACCATGTTTTTTTGCAATATCAATTGCCTTGAAAACCGCCTCTTTGCAAAAACTGCTGAGAGCGGGTGTTATGCCGGTCAAATGAAGGATTTTGGCATTTGCAATATATTCTTCATCCAGGTCTTCAGGCCCGAGTAAGCTGGCAGCGGAATTTTTCCTGTAATAATACACATTGATGTTTTCCGGAGAGCGCTTTTCTTTAAAGAATACGCCTGTCGGAGCCTCGTCTGTAAAAAGGCAGGAAGATGTATCAACACCTTCCCCGCGTATGAAATGCAACAGATATCTTCCGAAAGGATCGTTTCCAAGTTTGCTGAACCAGCCGACTCTGTGACCGAGACGCTGGAGGCCGATCGCAACATTCGATTCGGCCCCGCCAAGCTGTTTATTGAACCCCGGCACATATTCAAGCGGCAGCATCTGATCGGGCGTAAACAGCACCATTGTTTCTCCGAACGTTACAACATCTAATCCTTTCATTTCTGAACACCTGCTTTACTGGTAATCTATTGGCCGAAGCTCAATAGGAACATCGTGAGCTGCGGAATGAATGTAATCAAGAGCAACGTGAACACCATTGCTACAAAATACGGAACAATCGATTTGGATAATGTTTCGATCGATAATCCCGAAATTCCTGACGCGACGAAGAGGTTAACTCCGAGCGGTGGTGTAATGAATCCGATCGCAAGGTTGACGACCATGATAATACCGAAATGGATCGGATCATAACCAAGCTGGATGCCGATCGGCAGCAAAATTGGTGTCAGGATAATAATTGCTGCAAGTGTGTCCATGAACATACCTACAAAAAGGAGCAGCAATGTGATAAGCAAGATAATGACAATGGAATTATCAGAGATGGACATCATTGCCGTTGCGACTTTATTCGGAATCTGTTCAATTGTAAGGAAGCGGCCGAACGCCGTAGCGGTGCCAACGATGATCAACACTGTTGCAGTCGTTAAGGCCGAATCGGCGAACACTTTCGGGAGATCGCGGATGGTGAGCTCTTTGTAAAGTACCAGACCTGCAAAAAGGCCATAGACAACGGCAATAACTGCGGCTTCTGTCGGTGTGAAGAATCCTCCGTAAATACCGCCGAGAATGATGACCGGAATCAAGAGCGCCCATTTGGCAGCCCAAAATGACTGGCCGATTTTCTTAAGGGAAGTCGGCTCATCCAGCCCTTTGAAACCTTTTTTCTTCGAATACAAGTAGGCCCAGACCATCATCGCAAGACCGACAAGGATACCAGGGATAATGCCGCCGATGAACATGTCACCGATTGACGTACTGCCGACTACACCATAGATGACCATCGGAATACTCGGCGGAATGATGACACCGATTGATCCAGCTGCCGCGACGGTAACTGTCGCGAACTTTTTGTCATAACCGTTTCGTACCATCGCAGGAATCATAATTCCTCCGATAGCGGCAACAGTAGCCGGGCCAGAGCCGGAAATAGCTGCGAAAAACATACATGTAATAATGGTAGCGATTGCAAAACCGCCTGTTTTATTTCCGACAAGTGAGTTTGCAAAGTTAAAGAGACGTTCTGATATTCCGCCCTTCCCCATAATTTCACCAGCAAGGATAAAGAACGGGACCGCCATTAGCGGAAATGAGTCAACTGATGTAACCAGTTCCTTCATTAAGAATTCGATCGGCAAAGAGCCCGAATAATAAATCGTTACAAGAGTTGCCAGTCCAAGTGATATTCCAATTGGAACGCTTAACAACAAAAACAGGGCAAAGCTGCCAAATAACACTCCAGCCGTCATGATGTAAACCCTCCTACGTTATTCATTTGGATTTTCCTTTACTCGTTCAGCTTCTGTTTCAATATGGGCGCGGTCCGGGTTGCGAAGACCTTCGATCAGGATAATAAGATTCTGGATCAAACGGATGACCGTAAGCCCCATTCCAATCGGAGTCGCCATATAGACAAGGCCCATCGGAATATGAAGAGCCGGGGATTGCTGGCCGAATGCCAATAACTTTGTTGCAATTTGATATCCATAATTGATGACAAAAATCGCGAAAATCAGGAACAGGATGTTTGCGAATATTGTCAGGATAATCCGGCCCCGTTCTTTTAATAGGACCAACATGACATCAACCTTGATATGACGCTGTTTTTTCACACCATAGCTGATTCCGATATATACGAGCCAGATGAATGCATACCTTGCAAGCTCTTCAGACCATGACAGCGAGTTATCCATCAACCGCATGATGACTTGCAAGAAGATGACAGAAACCATAACGGTCGTGAACAGGACAAGCAAAACCTCTTCAAAATATCGATCAAGCCATCTAATCGTTTTCATGACAATCTCCTTTTCACATTTGATACGACTATTTTAAATGAGAAAAGACTTTGAAGAATGGTACCCGCCTCCAAAGCCTTTTCTTCTCTTTAGTTTTTCAACTATTATTTAGATGCCTCTTCTACCGCATCATAGACTTCCTGTACGACATCTTTACCGATTTTTTCTGCATATTTATCAATGACCGGCTTTACCAATTCTTTCATTTCTTCATGGCCTTCTGCAGGGATTTCAGTATATGTCATGCCTTCTGCCTGAAGATCTTCAAGATATTTGTTGTTCGCTTCACGATTCAGTTCACGCTCATACTGACCAGCTTCAACAGCAGCCTCTTTAACGATTGTTTGCTGTTCTTCAGTCAAGCCGTCATAGAACGATTTGCTCATCAAGAATACGAATGGGCTGTAGATATGCTGAGTATTGGATACATGATCCTGTACTTCATAGAACTTTTGCAGATAAATTGTCGCATACGGGTTTTCCTGGCCATCAACAGTACCTTGCTGCATAGCAGTGAAAAGTTCAGTAAATGCCATTGGAGTCGGGTTCGCACCAAGCGCACGGAATGCTTCAAGGTGAAGATCGTTTTCCATTGTACGAAGCTTCAAGCCTTCGAAATCTTTTGCAGAGGCAATGGCACGCTCACTGTTTGTTACGTTACGGAATCCATTTTCCCAGTATGCAAGACCCATAAGATCCTGGTCTTCAAGCTTCTTAAGAAATTTCTGGCCAACTTCGCCATCAAGGACTTTGTCAGCCACTTCTTCGTTCGGGAATAAGAACGGGAAGTCAAACACGCTGAATTCAGGGACAAAGTTTGCAAGCGGCGCAGTTGAAGGAATTGTAACTTCCTGGGAACCAAGCTGCAATGCTTCTGTCATTGTGCGGTCATCGCCAAGCTGTCCGCTGTGGTACGTTTCAACAGTGATTGCACCATCTGTTTTTTCTTCAACGATTTCTTTAAACTTCAATAGACCTTTATATTGCGGGTGCTGATCATTAAGACCAATTCCGGCACGGATTGTTTTTGATTCTTCGCTGCCGCTGTCGCCGCCTCCGTCGCCGTTTCCTGAAGAAGAGCTTTCTTCAGTCCCTCCTCCGCATGCTGCAAGAGCAGCAATCATCATTACAGCTACCAACAATGATAATATCTTTTTCATTTTTTTATATCCCCCTTTTTATTTTTAACTAGCTATTGCTAGCTTTTAACTACCTCATGGCCGCCAAACTCATTTCGCAAAGCTGCTACCACCTTGCCAGTGAATGTATCATCCTCCTGGGAGCGGTAACGCATCATGAGCGAAAGCGCAATCACCGGTGCGGCTGTTTCCAGATCTAGAGCTGTTTCAACTGTCCACTTGCCTTCTCCGGAAGAATTCATAACTCCCTTAATTCCGGAAAGCTTCGGATCTTTTGAGAAAGCATTTTCAGTCAGCTCCATCAGCCAGGAACGGATGACCGATCCGTTGTTCCAGACTTTTGCAACCCCTTCATAATCGTAATCGAATTGGCTTTTTTCAAGGATGTCAAACCCTTCTGCAACAGCTTGCATCATGCCGTATTCAATTCCGTTATGTACCATTTTTAAAAAATGGCCGCTTCCTAATGGACCTGAATAAAAGTAACCGTTTTCAATTGTGACGTCTTTAAACAAAGGTTCAATGGTTTTGAACATATCGGCATTTCCGCCGATCATGGTGCATGCACCATGCCGTGCTCCCTCTGTTCCGCCGCTTGTCCCACAATCAAAAAAGTGGATCCCCTGTTCTTCCATCATCTGTCCTCGTCGAAGCGAGTCTTTGTAATTGGAATTTCCGCCATCAATCACAATGTCTCCAGCTTCTAAATGCTCCCCTAATTGGGAAAGCACATGTTCCGTTGGTTCGCCAGCCGGAATCATCAGCCAGATGATACGCGGTTTTTCTAGTTGCTGCACGACTTCTTCAATAGAGAACGCTCCTAATGCACCTTCCTCAGAAATCTTTCTGATCTGGTCCTCATTGACGTCGTTCGCGACAACTGTATGCCCGTGGTCCAACAGGTTCAACGCAAGGTTGTAACCCATTTTTCCAAGGCCGATCATCGCAACCTTCATCTTTGTAACCCCTTTCAACCCTGTCCGACAAGTGAAAAAAATTTTCTTACAAGGCTCATTATACATCAATTTCTTTTCTTTGCAATAGTTGCCATGAAAGTTATTTTTTTCTCTAAAATTAGGGTATAATAGCTGTAAATCCTTGATTTTAGAGGTAAAATAGTAGTGAAGTCGCAAAGCGAATAATTGAATAAAATGTGAAGGATTATTTTTCATGAAAAAAAATTTCTTCATAAATGGAACCGTTTTTATATGTCTAATAAAGGAAAAAAGGAGGTTATATTCATGTCATCCACTAACCATACACTGAATCGGATCCAGTCGTCCTACCCGCAATTCAGTGAAAAGGAAAAGCTGGTTGCCGATTACATAGTAAATAATCCTGATAAAATCATCCACAGTTCAATCAGCCAGGCAGCAGATGATCTCGGGGTCTCGGATGCGACCGTGTTTCGTTTTTGCCGTACAGTCGGTTACAAAGGATATCAGGCCCTTAAGATTGCACTGGCATCCGAAATTCGGATGAGTTCCCCGATGACAGATATCCATGAAAAAATCAGCGCGGAAGATGATGAGAAAACGATTGCGGCAAAAGTATTCCAATCCAATATCCGCACGCTTGAGGACACGATGCAGATCATTGACGGCAAACAGCTTAAAAAAGCGATCGATGCCCTTGTGAATGCCAGAAAAATAGAACTGTACGGAAACGGCGGCTCCGGGGTTGTTGCCATGGATGGTCACCACAAACTACTGCGGATCGGCATCCCATCTGTTGCTTATACAGACAGCCATCTGCAAATCATGAGTGCTTCACAGCTTTCACCGGAAGATGTCGTCATCCTGATATCCCATTCGGGGGCAAGCAAAGATATATTGGAAGTACTTGAAGTAATCAAGAAAAATGGGGCTACCTCAATCGGGATTACGAATTTCGCCAGGTCTCCGCTGAGCAAAAGTGTGGATATTCCGCTTTTCACCGTATCTCAAGAAACGGAGTACCGTCCCGAGGCTTCCGCTTCACGCCTTGCCCAGCTCAGTATTCTGGATGCCCTTTATGTTAATGTAAGCGTAAAACTGAATGACAAAATGAAAGCGCCGCTCCAAAAAATGCGGAGCGCGATCTCGTTAAAACGAGTATAAGAGAAAGGTGAGTCTACATTGGGAAAACAGTATATAATCGGCCTTGATATCGGCACCACAAGCGTAAAAGTTGTCCTGTTTGACCTGGACGGCCGTGTCAAAGCAGAAGCTGAAACTGCATATCCCCTTTATTATCCGCAGCCGGCATGGGTGGAACAAAATCCGGCTGAAATTGAAGAAGCAGCGATTTCCACAATCCGTACTGTGGCAGAAGATGCTTCCCTTTCATCAGGTGAACTGCTTGGAATCGGTCTATCCAGCGCGATGCACTCCCTGATTTGCTGTGATAAAGAGGGGATCCCGCTCTCAAACTCCATCACATGGGCCGACGGCAGAAGCACCAAACAGGCTGAAGCATTGAAGACAAGTACAGCCGGAACAGATATATACCTGCGAACAGGTACGCCAATTCATCCGATGTCTCCGCTTCCTAAGCTCATATGGATGAAAGAAAACAAGTTTGAAGCCTATGAAAAGGCTGATTGGTTCTTCTCCATCAAAGAATACTTACTATACAGATGGTTTGGCGAAGCCATTGTCGACTATTCAGTTGCAGCCGCAACGGGAATGTTCAATTTAAGGAAACTCGATTGGGATGAAGCTGCACTCGAACTTGCCGGCATTACAAAAGAACAGCTCGGGAAACCAGTCCCCCCTACCGAAATCCGGCGCGGACTGTCCGATGATGTTGCCGAAAAAATGGGCATTTCCCCCGATACGCCATTTGTCTTAGCTGGAAGTGACGGACCACTCGCCAATCTCGGTATCGGTGCGATTCAGCCTGGTGAGACCGCAATCACAATCGGAACAAGCGGAGCCATCAGGCAATTTGGCACAAGCCCCGAAACCGACGCACTGCAGCAGACGTTCTGCTATTCTTTTTCGGAAGAATTGTCGATTTTGGGCGGACCGATTAACAATGGCGGACTCGTCCTAAATTGGGCAAAGGAACTATTTCATGGTAAGGATCTTTCGTTTGAGGATCTTTCCGTTTTGGCATCAAAGGTGCCGCCCGGTGCTGCCGGACTGCTCTTCCACCCATACTTGAACGGGGAACGGGCCCCTATCTGGAATGCAGATGCGCGCGGAAGCTTTTTCGGAGTGAATGCCACCCATAAGAAGGAACATTTTATGCGGGCGGCAATGGAAGGAGTCATTTTCAGCATCTATCACGTTGGCGAAGCACTCAGCAGACTTGCGGGCCCACCGGCAAAAATCTATGCAAGCGGAGGTTTCGCCAGATCACACGTGTGGCTGCAAATCCTGGCCGATATCTTTAACAAAGAGGTCCATGTACCGATCAGTCATCAAAGCTCGGCCTGGGGCGCCGCATGGACAGCACTTGTTGCAATCGGAGCTGTTGACAGCTTCGATTCGATTAAAAGCTCTATTCCTATGAAAGAAACGGTAACGCCAAATGGTGAAAATCATGAGCGTTATGCTGAGCTTTATCAGATTTATAAAGGGCTGGCTGATGCAATGAGCCCATATTATTCAGCTATTTCGGATTTTCAGAAACGGACGGAAAGTTGATTTTGTTTTAAAAAGGAGGCGCATAACCGCACCTCCTTTTTTCATTACTGTTATAAATCCTCCAAAATATTTTAAGCCTAACGAGACTGGTAAATAACACACCAAAATAGCAGTCCAATTAGCCATAGAATTGGACTGCTTATTTTAATTGATACAAAGGGATTTATTACTAAAACAAATACGTAGGAATTAACACCCCATTTAGCAAAATGACACAACCTATTGTCACTTATCGGATTAGTATGTCAAAAAGAGTGATAAATCCATTGTTTATTTTTGATTTTTATTTGTTCTACTAACGGAGCAGTAATCTTTAATAAGGATTATGGATTTATATGGTAAAATCTATATAAAGTAGGCGTTCATTATGACAAACAAAAGAATTTATATTATTAATGACTACAAGGGGATAACGACTAATTAACAAAGTTGTTTAGCGTTTCCCCAAATTTTGAAAGGGGAAAATTATGAGTACAGAAAATGTAAAAATCGTAGAATTAAATGCAGAAAACTGGTACGAATGTTGTGAGTTAGAGGTATCAACAGAACAAAAAGAATACATGGAGCCAAATGCTATATCAATAGCTCAGTCAAAGTTTGAGCCTACATTAAAGCCATATGCTATTTATGCTGAAGATAAGATAGTTGGCTTTTTGATGTACAATTCTGTTCAAGAAGAACTTGATGGTTATTGGGTATATAGAATAATGGTGGATAAGGAATTCCAAGGCAAGGGTATAGGTAAAGCTGCAACTAAGTTAATGATTACAGAAATGTCTAAATTACCTAATGCAAAAAAAATTGTTGTGGGTTATCATCCTGAAAATTTAGGAGCGCATAATTTATACTCGAGTTTGGGATTTATTGATAATGGTGATAGGTTCGGTAAGGAAATGGCAGTTATAAAAAATGTAACCGAGTGATAGGTCGATAGAATATTTTAATAAGGGAGGACCATTCTTGGGTTCTTTCTTATTGTGTTAACGGAAGCGTCAGTTGAATAAGAGATCATTCAATTCATAACAAAAGGAGCTTGGTTTCCAAGCTCCTTTTTATTATGCTGTTTTCGCTGTTTAGCTGTCAATTGCAGTGCCAATTCCTAACCATTTTATTTTATTACTTACTAATACAATCCCTAAACGGCCGGACTCATATTCCAGCTCTTCCTGGTAAAGTGGCATTACAGGAATTTGACAAAATTCAACATAACCCGGGAAATAACTGGCACTTGTCGTTTCTAAAGCACCTCCCACTTACGCTCCTCCGCAACCTGCAAAAGGCGCGGCTCCGGCTTCACCGCAACAGGATTCCCCACCAATTCCAGGACATCCAGATCCGAATAGCTGTCCCCGTATGCAAAACTGTTCTTCCAGTCTACTTCGGAATCGGCAAGCTGCACGACAATTTTCTCCGTTTTCCGGGCACCGTGTACATGGTTTACAGGTGTGCGCTTATCCAATTGCTCATTTTCATACGGAATACGGGTCCCGACAATATAGTCAACGTTCACATTCTTTGTAACAGAATGTAAAAGGGGCTCGAATGCTCCGGAAACCAGCATGATGTAATAGCCCTCCCTCCTGTGCTGTTCAAGCCTGTCCAGCACCGGTTCACTCAGTTTCTCGCTCATCGCATCTCCCAGCTCGGCAAAAAATTGCTCGATTTCCGCTTTAAGGGCGGTGCCGAAAGAAGAGATATAGGAGCGCATCGACAGTTCTTTCATTTTCTGCTCAGGGTAAAGCTTGCACTTATATGCCACATACCCCGGTAAAATCCGTGACATGAATAGGCGGTATTTTTTGCTATGTAAAGGGTGGGTTTTTAAGTGGCTCATCATCAATGGGAATGTTTCTTCAGGAAATAACGTTCCGTCAAAGTCGAAGATTGCGACTTTCATATAAACTTCCTTTCCATTCATTTTCATGAAATATTCTGATTTCTATATCTATTATATCATTATTTGATATTCCCATCACAAAACAACAACGCAATCTTTCCCTTGATTCTTTCCGATGATCAACGCCTTATCCGCCTTCTTAATATACTCAGAAGCATCCAAGGCCGGATCGTTATACTCTGTCATCCCGAATGTGAGGGAAATACTCAAATCGATGCCCTGGTAATGAAATGTCTCTTTATCCAGGTTTGCTCTGATTCGTTCAATCATACGATACGCTTCATTCTGATCTGTCTCATGGAGGACAATCAAGAATTCCTCCCCGCCCCATCGGGCAATATAATCGTTTTTCCTGAGAGAACTTTTTAAAAAAGAAGAGCATTCCTTCAAAACAAAATCGCCGCAATCATGTCCGAAGGAATCATTAATAGATTTGAAGTCATCAATATCAGCGAGAATGAGCGTGTGAGGCTTTTGAAACTTTTTAAGATGCTCCGCTTCTTCATTAATGATGGCAAACATGCTTCTGCGATTTAAGAGATTGGTCAACATATCGGTATTGGCAAGAACCTCAAGCTCCTTATTAAGTTCAACAAGATTATCTTCAGCTGAAACGGTCACGGTACGAAAAAAGTGAGTGGCGATTGCAAGAGTAAGGAAGAGCGTGACAATATTCATTAGATGAAGGCCGTTTAAAACGGTTGATTCCAACTGGATAAAAGGCGTTCTGAATAGCAAAGATAAGGCAGCAAATACAGCCGTATCGATGATAAGGATGAAAGACTTCAAAATCAAGCGAGGTTGCGGGGCAATGAAGGTGACGATAATCGCATCCAGGATGAAATACTGAAACCCTGAATTTGATCCGAGTGTATAAACGGCAAGCGAGGCATAAATCACGATTTCGAGATGACCGATCAATAATGCCGTGGAAGTATGACTCTTTTTATTAAGGTGATATCCCACAAGATAAGCCAGTGAACTGGCAAGATTGAGATAACCCATCATCCCGGCATTCAGCCAGAAAAACAAAAACGCCCATGCGAAATGAATCACAAATCCAAGCTGCATACATTTATCTATAATAAAATGGAAGTGATTATTTTCATATGAAGTGGAGCTATCTGCCATAACGAACCCCCCCTTTATGTACTCTGCATTGTGACAATTATCATAGTTAAATTTTACCACAGTAAAGCGCATTGAGTTTGTTTTTTTGCATGTTTTTTACTGAAGCACTTCCAGAAAAACCGGTGCCTGTATCCAGCATTTATCCAATCCAGCAGCTGCTGCCAAATCCCGGGTAGCCAATTTCAGTTTCGCGTACAACCGAAGTGACAGCTCGCCCTCCGTTCGTTAAAATAAAGCTTAAGATCATAAACTGGAGGTTGTCTCATGCCAAAAGTAAAACGGGTCCGTTATCAGCTTGATGCAAAAGGAATCAAGTCGTTGCCGATGGAAGAAATGAAAGTGATCTTGCGGGGAGCGGATGAATTAATCATGCAAGGCGGCCGGCACATGCTTGCGAAAATCCTTGCCGGGTCAAAAGACAAAAAAGTCCTCGCCCTCGAACTGGACAAGTGCCCCGTCTACGGTGCCTTCAAAGGAACAAAACAGGCCGACATTCTCGCGAAAATTGACTGGATGATCTTGAGCGACTATTTAGACCTCGAATACGACTACAAATTGCCGCTTCTTGTATTCTCAGACAAAGGCTGGGAAATCGAGCGGGAAACCTATGCGAGTGAGCTGCTTGAGAACCTGATCACGGCTGCTGATAGCGGGGAATTTAAGTTTGTCGAAACATTGAAAGATCGAAACCGCGGCATGATTCTCCTGCTATTGGATAAAGTTGCAGCATCCGGTAAAACGGAACTTATTCCAATTCTTGAGCATTGGAAGACGATTGATTATAAAAAAGTGCGTGCTAAAATCGACCAGGTAATTGACACACTAAAGGGCAACGGGGCAGTTGTTGAACAGTGACTCTCCTCCCTTTTCGTTCCAATAGAATGCAGAACAGATTAAAAAAACCTTGCTTTGTACATGCAGCAAGGTTTTTCCTATGTAATTTCTTTGAAACATTGCGCTGAAACAAAATAATCCATGCATGCACTTATTGCTCGACGTTCAGTCCAGCTTCCTCCCATGCCACAAATCCCCCAGACAATGAAGACGCCTCTTTCCCGCCTACATTTAATACACCTGATGTTTGAGCAGCACTTTGGCCAGTTGTACAAATGACCAGCACGCGTTTATCTTCTGGTATTTCATTAAACCTTTTCCCGATTTCTTTTAGCGGGATATTCACAGCTCCCGGCAAATGTCCTTTATGAAAGGAATCTTGAGGGCGGACATCAAGGATAAAAAAGCTATCAAGATACTCTTTTACCTCATCGACATTTAAAATGTGCTTATTATCGGGATAGTACGTATAGAAATCAACAATTGCCTGTTCAATAATATCCTCTTCACTTACTTGTTCTATTGATTCATTGCTCTGAACAGTTGCTTTTTCCTCATTGGCAGCTGTCTCTCCCTTATTACAACCACCTAAAACAATCATAGTCAGAAAAACGATTACCACACTTTTAAATATATGTTTCATAACAACTGACACCTCTTTTTTATTTCTATATCTGCGGTTTTCCTTTTAACCTCATTGATGACAACACTATAGCAAAGAAATGTGTTAGTTATGAAAAACATTAATGAAGTGCGATTACAAGTTGTTCGTTTATGAATGATAGACAAACCGTGATTATATGGAAGCTTGTGAGCTTGATTGTCCCTTTAATCATTTGCGAACGTATACCAATAGATTTAGTTCAAGTGCAAAAAGTCTTTAGCGATTACGATACCAGCAAACAGGTTGAAAAAATAGAACCGATCACAACTGGTATGAGCACCAGCAATTATAAAGTCTTAACAAATAACGGCCGATATTTCTAAACAAGATCATTCAGGAACCGCCCGGATATATCCGCCGAGTCTCTGTCAATGACCAATGTCACAATTCAGCCAAAAGAAATTGACAACGATGTGAATGATTGGAAAAACCACTTTTTCACCATGTAAATCATGGTAATCTATAGACGTAGAAAGAATTCACCAACACAATCCAATTTTAAGGAGTGGGCAAAATGGTTAATTGGTTACGCAATAATAACATCGCTTCTGCACTCTTATTGATCGTCAGAGTTTATCTTGGATATTCATGGATCACAGGCGGATGGGGGAAAATCACTGGAGGAGGATTTGATGCTTCCGGATTCCTGCACGGCGCGATCGGCAAAGCTTCAGGAGACCATCCTGCTGTCCAGGGCTGGTGGGCTTCTTTCCTTGAAGGATTCGCACTCCCTAACGTCGGCCTGTTCAACTTCCTTGTACCATGGGGAGAATTCCTTGTCGGAATCGCATTGATCCTTGGCATCTTCACAACATTCTCAGCTTTGATGGGGATCACCATGAACTTTGCATTCCTGCTCTCCGGAACAACCAGCACGAACCCGCAAATGGTCCTGTTGACGATCTTCCTGCTAGTAGCTGGAGCGAATGCTGGAAAGTATGGCCTTGATTACTATGTGCTGCCTTATATCCGGAAGGTCTTGAACAAGGATGATAAAAAAGAAGTTTATACAAACTAATAGATTTCCGGACCGGCAAATCCCCTGCTGATAGGGGGTTTGCTTTTTGATTTACACACGTATCTATTCAATATTTAGCTGGTACTTTTATCATAAGACCTGCACAATTCAAAGACTTTGTTTCAAATTTGCACACTTAGCCTCCTTTGGTAATTTCACTATATATTTTTACTCTATATCATTTAAATGGAACAGGATACTTAACTTAAAGGAGGATAAATTGAATTATGGGAAGTTATGAAAGGATCAACCCGGTAAAACCTAAAGGAATTGAAAACAAAAAGGCATATTTAATCGGTGGAGGCATCGCTTCATTAGCTGCTGCTGAATACTTGATTCGTGATGGTCATATGGACGGTAAACAGATTACGATTTTAGAACAGGATCATGTTATCGGCGGCGCTTTGGATGGTTCCGGAAATGCGGAGGATGGATATCTTGCCCGCGGCGGAAGAGAAATGGAAGAACATTATGAATGTGTGTGGGATTTATTCGGAGGAGTTCCCTCTCTGGAAGACCCTGAAAGAACGGTTTTAGAAGAATTCAGAGAATTAAATATTGTTGATCCTAACTATTCAAATTGCCGTGCAATTGCCAATCGTGGTGAAAAACTTGATTTTTCAAGTCTCGGATTAGCTGAACATCACGTCAAGCAGCTCACTAAGTTATTTCTTGCAACAGAAGAGTCTTTAGGTGCAGCTACCGTTGAACAATTTTTCGATGATTCATTCTTAGAAACGGATATGTGGCTATATTGGAGAAGTATGTTTGCATTTGAACCCTGGCACAGTGTGGTAGAGATGAAACGTTATATGCATCGTTTTATCCATTTGATGCCGGGAATGAGCCGAATGGAAGGATTAGTATTCACTAAATACAATCAATACGATTCCATGGTTCTGCCCCTTAAAAAATCGCTCGAATCACAGGGTGTGGTATTTGACTTAAATACACAAGTAACGGATTTAGATATCGATATTGCCGGAAATAAAAAAACAGTTACAGGAATTCATTTAACTCGCGATGGCAAAAAACAAGAAGTGATTAAAACGACTGAAAATGACCTGGTATTCTTCACGAATGGCTCGATGACGGAAAACTCCACGCTCGGAAGCATGGACAAAGCTCCAGTTTTAGATAAAAGCGATGGCGGAAGCTGGAGTCTGTGGAAGAAAATCGCTGAAAAAGATGCGTCATTCGGAAACCCGGAAGTCTTCTGTGGTGATATTGAGAAAAGCAAATGGGAATCCTATACGATAACGGCCAGGGGCCCTAAAATGAGAGAACTTGTCGAGAAATTTGCTGAACGCAAAATCGTTCCGCATCGGACTGTAACAGGGGGAATCATAACCGTTAAAGACTCAAGCTGGTTATTAAGTGTTACGGTAAATAGACAACCCCAGTTTCTTGACCAGCCTAAAGATGTGATCGTCCTCTGGGCATACGGTTTATTCCCTGATAACGAAGGCGATTTCATTAAAAAGAGAATGAGTGACTGTACCGGCAGGGAATTATTACAGGAACTTTTATATCATCTTGGTATTGATGAGAAAGATATGCAAGAATATATTGATACATCCATTGTCATTCCTTCGATGATGCCGTACATCACAAGCCAATTTATGCCTCGTGTTAAAGGGGACCGGCCGCAAGTAGTGCCTGAAGGAAGTGCAAACCTTGCATTTTTAGGGCAATTTGCAGAGATTGAAGGGGATTGTGTATTTACTGTAGAATATTCCGTCCGTTCTGCGATGATCGCTGTATATACTTTACTTGGACTCGAAAAAAATCCACCTGAAATATATCCGAGTCAATATGACATCCGTGTGATCGCCAATGCCGTTAAAACATTAAATAGCGGCCGGCCGTTGCCAGCTGAGCCGATCATTAAAAAATTGTTAAGCAATACATCTTTAGAAGGTTTGATATAAAGTAACAGTATTTTGAGAGCGTTTAGTTGAAACCGAAAAGAACACACTATTATTTACACACTCTAAAAAAGGAAAGTTATGTTTTATTAACTTTCCTTTTTTTCGTATTTCAATAAGGCTCTATAGATCTCCCCGCTTATGATTTTGTCAAGGTTATGGACAATTTCTTCAGTGTCTTCCATCATATTATTTTTTATCCAATCAATGATTACCCCTACCAGAGCAATTTTATAAAAGTTCGCCACATATCGTTTATCTTGTTCTGATACATTCAGACCTTTTGCGAATTCATTTACAACTCCCAGTATAATCGTAAAGGATTCATTATATAAATGATTTTCCAAAATGTCTCGATCGATTGAATGATAGGTGTTCATTACTATTTTTTTATTTTTATACAAATACTTGAATATTTCCAAAAGCCCTTTTTGCCACGACACATACGTCTTATCTTCTCCGACTACTTCCTTAAGCTCGGTTTTATAAATCCATTCCAAAAGATCATAGATGTCATTAAAATAATAGTAAAAGGTACGTCTGTTCAATTCACATTCTTTAACAATATTGTTAACCGTAATCTTGGCTAGCGGTATTGTTTGCATTTGTTTTTTTAATGACTCAGCCAATGCTTTTTTCGTAATCAGCATCATATATTGCCCTCTCTATAGATAGTTTACCCCAGTTGTTTTCCGGCCGCTCAGCACAACAGGCACTTACCTATAAAATAACACACTGGGTATACAAAAAAAATCACACGAAGGTCAGTGCTAGTGTTTGCATATCTATAGAATATTTCCATGACATAAACAGTGCCTGTTCATTAAACGAAGAGCGGCCCGCATCAAGACGATGCCGGCCGCTCTTTTTTACTGTTTTTTTAACGGCTCTGTTAAACGCTAGTGTTGATTTCTGCTGCAGGTACTCGCTTTCACCACAGCACAAGTACGACATCTGTACCTGCTTCCTGCCGGAGTCTCGCACCTTCCACTCCAATCAACTAGTGAAAGAAATCAACATTGAGCTTTAACGCAGCCTTTTTCATAAGAAAATGAGGACAACCTCCATAGGGGGACACCGCTTAATGAGCCGGAACCCTTTCGCTAATGTTCTGATATTCCTCCATAAGCCGATCCATAATGGTTTTCACCGGCAAAATGTCTTTGATTTCGCCAACCCTTGCTCCGGAGAATACCAGTCCATCCGTCACATCGCCGTTCATGGACTTGTATAGCGAGTCCAGCGTGCAAAACTGATGGGAACATTTCTTTAAGCAAGCCACGCATTTTTCGATTTTCAACTTCTTCCCCTCGATGATTTTATCTGTAAGGGCGTTTTTAATCGCTCTTCCCTGTAAACCGACAGTCGTTTTCACCAATAGTGTGTCTTCTTTTTCCGCACCAATGTATGTATGTTTAAACGACTCGGGGGCATCGCACTCCTCACTTGCCACAAAACGTGTACCCAGCTGAACGCCTGAAGCGCCCAGCCTCATTGCCCTGGCGATATCCTCGCCGGTCAAAATCCCGCCGGCAGCAATAACCGGCACGTTAACAGCTGCCGCCACTTCAGGAAGGATGTCGAACAAAGGCCTGTCCGTTCCGAGATGCCCCCCTGCCTCATGACCTTCCACCACAATGGCCGCAGCACCTAACCTTTCAGAAAGCCTGGCCAGCTTCGCAGATGAAACAATGGAAATGACCGGCACCCCATACTCCCTTCCCCATGCATACATATCCCTTGAAATGCCAGCTCCGGATACGATGAAATCCACTTTCTCTTCCATTGCGGCCTTCATCTTCTCCGCAAAGTCATTCATGGCAAACAGCACGTTCACACCGATATATCCCGCCCCTTTTGTCAGCTCCCTTGCTCTGGCGATATGACCCCTTAATTCTTCGGTTGAAATGCCGGTTCCGGAAATTGTACCGATTCCGCCGGCATTCGCCACAGCCGCCGCAAGCCTGCTTAACGAAATGCCTACGCCCATTCCCCCTTGTAAAATCGGAACGTTCGGTTTCATATTTCCTATCTGCAATGCGTTCACTACATAACCCCGTTTCTGGAAAATTTGACCCTCATCATGCGAATCAATGGACGGAAACTGCCACCCATTCTCGAGCCTATGCCTTAAACCTTATCAAAGATTCGTTCTTACATATGTGAGAATTGTTACAAAAAACCAAAAATAAGAAACAAGTATTAATATCTGGTACTAAAAAAGATGCATGCCTCCATACCGCGGTAAAACGGCAGGTGCATGCACCACTATATCCCCACACGCAAAAGCGGGGTTCGGGGTTCACGGCGACAGGGTTCCCCCTCAATTCAAGATACTTTCCCAATCCCTCTCGGGGAGAAACTCCGGTCACCTCACCACTTGAAGGTCGTTTGGATTTTCGCCTGATTCGGGCTGGTCAAGTCAAGGCCCCTGTTCGTTGAATTCGTACTCCAGACCTTGTTCTGTGTTTTTGATATGCAAATCGTGCTCTTCCAAAAGCCATGCATCCTGTTCACTGAAATAAAACGTGATGCCTTTCACTTCATCTTTGATGGTGACGGTCCCTTCTTTTCCTGTCGCTAGCCCCAGATAATAACCGGGATGGACCGTGGGGATGCCTCCATATATTTTAACCACAAAGCGAACGTAATCCCCCTGTTCCAGCCCCAATTCAGATATGAACCAATCGGCTGCTTCTTCCGTTACCGTCAACTTTTTCATATGACCTCTTCACTCCTCGAAATAAGAATCACACATTAAGTATACCCAACCTCAACTGTCCTTCAGCCTAGGGACGGAGGGAGAGACAATTCCCGCGTCCCTACACATGGTGCCGCAGATATACAACGTGCCTGTCACTCCTCGGAATTTGTCGATAGTCGACATAAATCGAGGAGTGACAGGCACCGCTATATAAAAGTTATTATGAACCTATTTATAAGAAGAAAAATTAAAACCCCTTTAAATAAAACTCTATATGTCTTCTATCTTCTTCGTCCAATTCACTTCCGTACCTCATTAATGCTTGTCTGATAGACGCTTCCTGTTCTTTACTCGGCGCACTAAAAGTCCTGTTAAAAGCTGCAATCCATTTTACCAACTGTAATTTGCCATAATCACTGATCGAATCGTCGTTGTGATTTACATAAAACTCAATAATGAATCGGATAGAATCCCACTTTGGAAGTGACGCTAGCAAAATAGCAGCATTATATTTACTGTGAGGGGTTTTTCCCTCTTTATATACTCGATATATTTCATTCACCTTGTCATTGTAAAAAGTTTTTTGCAACGCCTTTCTGGCTTCTTTCGCAATTCCATTATGATCATGACTCAGCATCTTTATAAATTCAGACCTATAGTTATTAGCGTCCAGCATTGATATGGCACGAATGGCAGCTTTCACATTTCCAGCCTTTTCAGATTCCAGAAACGGCAGAACCGCTTCGATATGATTTTTATCACCAACTTCTCCAATTCCTAATAAAGCTCCGCGTAAATTCTCATTATGGGGATGGTTGATCACCTTTATATAGTAAGAGGCAAAATCAGTAATGCCCAGTTTCTTTAATAAAAATCTTGCTATCGACCTTATAGTCCCACTTTTATCAAACAGAGCTTTTTCAAGGTCTTCTCTACTTTGATGAGGATTAAAAGTATAGCTTTTCAGTAAAACTTCAGCACGTATCTTTGGAAATTTATCTCTTTTTAAAATTGAGTAATACGCATTAAATTCATTTTCATTGATGTCATTCATTATTTCATTAAATAATAACAGCCGTGAATGAGGCTCTTTTTCCAGTTTTAAATATTCAACTAGCGAACTTCTTTTAAACATGTTCGAATAGATCATAATTTTATAGCTGAAGTACCTGATTTTATTATCTTTTGATTTTGTTCCCTTGTGCAGGAAAGGGACAGCTTCTTGCTGTAAAAGGAGTGTTACTACTTTTTCAATGAGAACACTGTGATCAACGCGGTTAGAGTTCTTTAACTTAAACACAATCGGCAAGTGCTTTACAATTTGTTCGGCATAGCTGACCTTTATACGATTGTGAATAAGACTCTTCGCTATATTCCTAACCTCAAAAACCCAGTCATTGCACCGTAGCAGTAAAAATGGAACTTCTCTTCCTGTCTCAAATGCCCCTAATAACTTTAGAGCTTTTTCCCTGAAGAATCCATTTGGATGAAAGGTACCCAGCCCTAAAACGGTTACCTTCTCATCATCAGAGATATCTGAAAAGTAAAGGTTCTTTGGTGACTCATTTTTCCAATCATATGACCAATCCATAGAAGTTCTGTTTCTGAAGAGCGTATCTAATGCTAATACCTCTTTGCTCGTTAACTGGGATAGACATAGATGAAGAGCCTCAACCGTCCTTTTTTTCAAGTCATTTGAATGTGTCAGCAAAAATGAGAAAGCAATAGGCACTTTAGTTAGATCGTTATCCATTACTATAGAATGCAACACCTCATCTTTATATTGATTTGAGTATTGATCGGCAGGATAATCCTTTTTGCTTTTTTTAAAAAAATCCCAACTCAACTGTCCGCCTTCTTTCTTAATGGTGATGCATACATTGTATCATCCGGCTTATCCGAACAATCCACACGATGAAGGAATTCAGTTCACCTCCGCACAACTGCAGGGAGTGCAAACAAGTCATAATAAAAATTTCTAAGCAGCCACATCACCCAGCATCGCCCGCCAAGTCACTGTCAATGACCCATGTCATAATGAAGCCAAAATAAATTGACAAACATGTGAATGATTGTAAAAACCACTTTTTTATCATGTAAATAATGGTAATCTATAGACATAGAAGGACTTCACTAAAATAATCCAATTTTAAGGAGTGGGTAAAATGGTTAAGTGGTTACGCAATAATAATATCGCTTCTGCACTCTTATTGATCGTCAGAGTATATCTTGGCTATTCATGGATCACAAGCGGCTGGGGAAAAATCACCGGAGGGGGATTTGACGCTTCAGGATACCTGCACGGCGCGATCGGCAAAGCTTCAGGTGATCACCCGGCTGTCCAGGGCTGGTGGGCGTCTTTCCTGGAAGGATTCGCACTGCCTTACGTAGGCCTGTTCAACTTCCTTGTACCATGGGGAGAATTCCTTGTCGGCCTCGCATTGATCCTTGGTATCTTCACAACATTCGCAGCCTTGATGGGGATCACCATGAACTTTGCATTCCTGTTCTCCGGAACAATAAGCTCCAACCCGCAAATGGTCCTGTTGACAATCTTCCTGCTTGTAGCTGGAGCGAACGCTGGCAAGTATGGTCTTGACTACTATGTTTTGCCTTATATCCGCAAGGCGCTTAACAAGGATGGTAAGGAAGAAGTTTATACGAGCTGATAGGTTACTGGACTCGCAAATCCCCCGTTGTTGGGGGATTTGTTTTTTTGTTTAGTGGGACGGAGTGACAGGTCACGTGTCCCAGCTTTGCACTTGGGGCGATGTTCCTGTCCCCATGTCCCTTCCCCTTTCCGGTTGAACTTCTTTTGTCAGCCAGGTAAATAGAAGGATCGAGGTCAATCCCATCACGCCAAATATCACAGTAATGAAAACGGCCGGGATCCAAGCGCTGATAATGATGAATATTCCTGCCGTACTTACGCCAACGATAGAAAACAAACTATAAATCGCCATATATTTGCTGCGGGCATGATCCGGCACCATATTTGCCAGCAATGCCTGTTTAACCGGGATATGCATCAATTCCCCTAAAGATGCAAAAAACATGGCAATCATCAAGGTTGAAGGGATGCTGCTGAAGCTGATGACCGTAAATCCGGCAAAATAAAGGAGTAAACCAACCAAAAGCACAAACCTGTCTGCAAGCTTTTTCATCATTATCGAGACGACTACTGTCAAGCACACAACCAGGATTGTATTTTCTGACTTTAAAATACCGATCATATTTACGCCATCGACTTCCAGGGGAAGGAAAGGGAATATAGATTGAGGTTCCGCAAGTTCATTTTTCAACCGAATTCCAATAACATTCGTCAATTGTTCTTCTATGGAGAGGATTAATAAATTACCGAAAACTAATGCTCTGAATGCCTTATGTTTCAGTACATGTTTGTAAGACTTGAACATAGATAAACGATTGGCTAGTTCGCCTTCCTGTTCCTTCAATCTCTTCCCGGGCACAATCCTGAATGTTTCTTCAATAAAAAATATGGTGACGAACAGGGAAATAAGGGTGGTGAGAGCAACCCCCAAAAACAAGAAAAAAATAAAATCATCAAACAAAAACGCCCCGAGCATCCCTCCTAAAGCAATAGCCAGGTTCCGAAACCAGTACGAAAATGTGTAGATGCTTCTTCTGTTCTCTTTATTGCTTACATCGATAATGAGCGCCTGATAAGCTGGCTCAGCTGCTCCTGTACTGAAATGAATCATCAAAAACAAAAGAAACGTTACGTAAGGAAGATTGGTAAAAGGGGAATTTGCTAAGGCTGCTCCGACAAATCCCATCGAAACAAGCGCCTCTGCTAAGACAATGACTTTCTTTCTGCCGATATGATCGGATACAAATCCTCCGATTATGGTACCAACAATGCTTGCTGCCATTACACCTAAAAACATGAAGCCTGTTACAACCGCCCCGAGGTTGTTTGAGAAATAGATGACTAAGTAAGGAGTAACCGACATTGTTGCCATTGTTGTTATGAATTGCAGGACAAGCCTGATTCGGACAGTCGAATTGAAACTGAAAAAACTCATGTGACTCCTCCTTTTTAAATGATTGAACAATCAATCATTTATAGTTTGAAAAAAAGACCAAAACTTAATTTGGTTTTGGTCCGAAAAGCTGCATCGCAAACGGGGCGAATTTCTCCCACACATCGCTATCCGGTTCTTCTGTTAAGTTTACGCGCAGACCCATCAGGAGGCTTGTGTAAGAAGTTGCAATGAACAGAGGATCTTGATGATAAAGAAGTTCTTTTCGCTGCCCTGTTTCAATTAGTTTTACGAGTTTTGCCCTGAATGAATCATGAAAAGCATCCAATTCCTCAAATGTTTTTTCGAAGCGATGATGATGGGAGATCACTTGAACGACCAGATTGAGATACGTGCCAAAACGCGCAAATAAGCTGATCTGGTTCGTAACCATCCTCTTTAGTTCATCAAGCGTGTCTTGAGCTTCCGGATTGAAATTGAGGATTTGCTTCGAATAATCTTCAAGCGGTTCGACAACGGCACAATGAAAAAGCTCTTCTTTATTTTCAAAATATGTAAAGATACTGCCGAAGCTGACTCCCGCTGCCCCGGCTATTTGCTTCATGGTCGTTCCCTCATACCCCTGTTCTGAAAAAAGGCCGATTGATTCCTCTATGATCTTTTGTCGTTTTTCTTTCATTTTTAACTTCTGGTTTTCAGAAAGAGCCATACTTCTCACCTTCAATTTACGCGATTTTATGATTGAACAATCAATCATTCATATAGTATTTTAATCTAATACATCCATTTTGTAAATGGCTGCTCCATCTCCTTCACCCATTGGGTTCATTAAAGGGACGGAGGGATCAGGTGTCCGAGCTTTGGGCTTTATACGATGAACTGTCCCTCAGATAATGTTTTGTTACGCACCTGCATATATATTAATACAACAAATATAGGGGTTGATGAGTATACCTACTTTCGCCTATGTTGCAAACACGAATAAAGTATCAGTGATTGATACAAGCACCAATACCATCGTAACGACTATCCCCGTTTTATCTCCCGGGGATATTACGAAAGATATCGCCATCACGCCAGATGGCGCCTTTGCTTATGTGACAAATCTTTCTGATACTGTGGCTGTAATTGACACATGCACCAACACAGTCGTTGATACGATCACTGTCGGGGATTTTCCGGCAGGTATCGCGATCACGCCAAACGGTGACTTTGCCTATGTTGCGAACTCAGGCCTTGCCACCTCTCCTTCTGGCACGATATCTGTCATTGATACAAGTACGAATACAGTCGTGACGACGATTCCTGTTGACCGGGATCCCATCGGCATTGCCATAACACCTGATGGGAACTTTGCTTATGTGACGATTGCAAAAGCCGATGCGGTATCCGTTATCGATACGGAAACAAATACTGTTTTGAAAAGCATACCTGTCGGAGATTTCCCCCAGGGCATCGCGATTGCGCCAGACGGCAGCTTTGCGTATGTCGCAAACCAGGGACAAAGCGCCGCAGCCAATACCGTATCTGTCATAAACTTAAATACGAATACAGTAGCGGCGACGATCACTGTCGGCACGGCACCTACTAATGTCGCCATAACACCGGATGGCCAGATCGCTTATGTCACAAATGCCGGGAATGAAACGGTTTCTGTTATTGACACAGATACCAATTCAGTGCTTAAAAACATTCCTGTTGGTGCCTGTCCTTTTGACATAGCCCTAACACCGGATGGGAACTTTGCTTATGTGACCAACGCCTGTGATGACAGCGTTTCTGTAATTGGCACAAGCACAAATACCGTGTCAGCTACAATCCCCATTGGCGACCTGCCACTTGGAATCGCAATAGCGGATATTGAATTCCCATGCCCGGCGCCATCTGAGCGAATATGTATCGAAGTGGACAGAATTTTTGATTCCTGCATGTTCGAACTGGAACAGCAAAAATGCTTTGAATTCTCCAGAGGTCAAGACACTTCATGTGAAATCACAAAAACGGAATGCACCATATTGGAGATAATTGAAGTGGATGGGCAGCAGGATGTAGTGGATGTGAAGTTGCAAATAAAGGTGTTTCTCAGCTTTGGCAGCAAGCGTTCTGGCGACCATGATTCTGCCAGGGTAATATCTTTTGAGAAAAATGTGACACTCACCAATCCAGAAGGGGCAGATCTATTCTTTGATGTCACAAATGCAGCCTGCACATGTATTCAGCAGCACGATACAAAAAGTAAACAGAAGTTAACTTGCACTGTGAAAGTGACGGCAACGGTCAAATCCAAAAAACGCATACAAGTTGAAGTGCCCTTTTTAAGAAGCTGTGAACCCGAGCCCTGCATTTCTGACCAGGGCGCGCTGTTGGAACCCGGCCAGAGTTATCCATTTCCGAATGAACCTTCTGAAGTAAGCAAGATTTTCTTTGAAGCGAAGACCAATCCGGGTATGACTTCGCGAGTCATTGCATTTCTTAACGGATTGCCGGCTGCGTTTGCTATTGTTACCGATGAACGAAATCCGTTTGAACTGGTGCTGCCGGGCGGGCCGCATCCTGTTGGGAATGTTTCGCTTCGGAATACAGGTGATTCGATGATTTATCTTTATCATTTAATGACTGAATAAAAAAGGTCACTTTCCGAGTTCATCAATTCGGGAAGTGACACTCCTATTAAGATTATGGAAGATTTTTTGTAAGCAGAAGAAGCATCCTCCTGCTTAGGGCTCCATTAAGAATTGAGGTGATTTAATAGATGACTGCGCAATTCCTCTGAAGCAAGAGCCCCTGTAATGTGTCCTTTATCAATGACACTTATGACTTTCTCGTTGTAGCATCTCTTTTGCCTGTCAAATTCGATAATTTGGTCAAATCGGGCTAATAGAGGAAACACATTATCATCCTTAATTTGCTTGTATTCTTCTTCAAAATTCAATGTGTTCCTGATCAAATCCGGATTTTCCTTCACTAGATCACTTGCCAGCTTTTTATAATAAGACGTTAAAAACAGATCATCCAAAGCCGCTCCAGCAAAAATCGGAAGATAAACATCTGCACTATTATAATAACTTCTGTGCAGGTTCACAACCCAGCCCCCGAGGCTTATGCCTGCGACTGCCACCTTGCTGCACCCGTTGCTTTTCAAATACTGCACCAGCATTTCCATCAATTTAACTGAAGCTGACAGCATTGCCGTAAAGTTGGACAAGTCCCTCATTTTTTCTAAATAAGCCTTCATGCCATCATTATGAAAAGGTGCCCGAACACTTATCAGATTAGCATTAAATAGATCTTTTTCAGCTAAAATGGCGGACTTAAACGTATTCTTGGTGGCAAATCCATAATTAAATGGGCGTTCATTATTGCCATGGTGATAGATAAGGGTAGGATATTCCGGCCCAAGCCACTTTACAACATGAAAAGCAGGATCCAATTTGCCGGCAAGGGTTTCCGCCTCAATTTCATAAAAGCCTTCTGCCTTAATATCAAGGGATGGCATCTCAATATGATTAAGATGATCTTCAAATCCCGGGCTCTCTACACTTTCTCTGAACCATTGACTCTTCTTAAAAAACAGGGCAGTCATTGCAACACTATACTTGTCCAGGAATTCATGCATATTGGCCAGCACCTTTCTACATTCGCATTCTAGATATTTTTCCGGTTTCCTTTACTGTATATTCATGCTTAAACCAATTCTGCCAATTCATCAGAACGATATTAGGAAAGTTATATGAGCGGCTTTAGTCGATATCTTTATTCGCCTGCTTTTCACTCGCAGAAAGCAGGAAAAATTGAACGCCAAGCCAGATAATGAAGAAAATCACTGCACCAAGCAACAGCTGAAACAGATCAGAACCTGTAAATTCCACTTTCATCACGATTGCCTGAATCACTGTAAAAACGATCGTGCCAACAAGGGCACCAACAAACATGATAGACGTTCTCGTTTTATTCTTCCGATAGGTGATATAGTACCCCTGCATGACATTATTGACGGTGATATAGATGGATATCCCAATTGTCAAAAGGAAGATATCCAGGTACTCGGCAGCTTCTTGATGCAATATGAACTGCCGATAAAGCAAAATAAGCCACAGCCCGATAAATACCAATCCGAACGCACTGGAGTTGATTTTCCTTTTCCCTTGCAGGATCCGTTCGTCTTGAATCTGCTTTTGTTTCATTTTTATTCCTCCCAGAAAAGTTCATCCAGCGTTTTGCCTAACACTTTACAAATTGAAATGCATAACTGGAGTGTCGGGTTATACTTCCTCGCTTCAATGAGCCCGATTGTTTGCCGGGTCACCCCTACTTTTTCCGCCAACTGCTCCTGTGTCAAATCCTGCTCGATCCGCGCCAACTTCAGCTTCATATTTTTCTGTCCCAACAATATTCCCCCTTGGAGAAACGCTGAAAAGATGTAAGAATTATTTAACATTATGCAATATAAAAATAATATAATGCAAGTTAAATATTTCTATATGACAATTATATATTACATTCACTAAGTATATTTTACTCCTTGTTTTGGCGTTATGCAACTGTTTCACCGACTGGAAATAACGGCACCTTTTGTACAAAATGGAAATTTATCCTACAATCTCACACATATTCACTCCAAAACTGAGCACCCTAACCCTGTAAACGACTATCACTTACAGGAGGGATTCACTTGGAAAACCAAAACCAACAGCAAAACCAAATGCAGCCAGGGCAGCAAATGCCGCCAAACGCAAGCATGAACCACGGAGGGCATGAGATACTTGATGCCCACGAAGCCATTTCCGGCCTCATCGGCATGCTGGAGCAGTATCAGATGTACAGTCAACACATCCAGGATCAAGAGTTAAAGGATATTGCCCAGCGCCAAACTGCTTTCGCAACACAAACCTACAATACCATCGTCGAAAGTTTCCAGACTGGCCAGGATCCATCAACGCCGACACAGCAGTACAAAATGCAGCAAGACAACAATGTCACATACGGCCTGAAGCCTGGACAGCCAAAGAAACCGAAACAGTCGGTTAATGAATTAACGGATGAGTGCTTTTCCGGCTTCATGCTTGGCCAAACGAAGGGCCTTGCTTCCATGCTGTCCATGACAGCTCTGGAAATGACAAACCCTGTGCTGCGCCGCGTCTTTGCCGACAGCATCCCGAATTTCATTGAAATGAGTTACGAAACGTTCCTTTACCAAAATAAAAACGGCTACTACCAAGTACCGCAATTGAAGGAACAGGATATGACCCAGATGCTGCAAAGCTATACGAAAGCACCGCAGACAGGTAATATGCCGCATTAAACGAAGTGCCTGTCACTTCCCGATATTTGTCGATAATCGACAAAATCCGGGGAGTGACAGGCACTTTATTTCCATTGTCATAACCCCTAAACTCTTTCGCTGAGTTCTTCCTTCACTTCGTCTAAAGTGCGCATTGCCAGCTTTAACGTTCCCTGTTCGACATCTGCCTTCAATTTCTGAAGAGCCGATTTATAGGCATAATCAAAAGCTTCATCAGCAGGCACTTCGATATCCGGCTTCACACCGACACCTTCCCAGTCCGTCCCTGTTACCGGATTGATCACCCTTCCATTTGGGATAAATACCTGTACATGATCTTCCAGTCGATAACTGTCGACAGTATGAGCCCCGCCATAGGTTGTTTCACCAACTAACGTTGCACGCTTCAGCTGCTGCAAATCGTAAGCACATTCTTCCGCACCGGAAAAAGTACTATTGCTGGTTAAAACATATAAAGCCTTATCAAGATACCGGGCCCCCGGCAGATACGGCAGCGTCCAGCTCTGCTGCATACGATCTCCCTCTCTGAAATAAAAAGTGTTCAGAAGTACAGGCTTTGGTGGGAAAAAATAGCTGAGGAGCAGCGCCACCATGTCCGATTCTCCCCCGCCGTTTTGACGCAAATCCAAAATAAGTGCATTGGTCTTCGCCAAAAACGCCATAGCCGCATGGCAAGTCTCTGCCGCCATATATGGCGGATAAAATAGCCTCAAGTCCAGGTATCCGATGTTACCAGGGAAACGCTCCACCTTTACAAATCCAAAATTATATTCTTCAGTCGTCTGTTTATCCGGTTCCCACATATCAATCTTCTTGTCTTTTTCTTCTTCAGGAAGAACCTGTTGACTGTACTCTACAATCAAATGTTTATCCTTGCTGACCTCCTGCAGCTGCTCCGTTAACAATCGGCAAAGATCAGCCAGGCTCTCCATCTCATCATAAGCTCCTGAAGATATGTTCTTGTTGATATGCTCTGTCATCTTCTCTGCTGCTTCCGGAAAGACGTACTTGCTCTGTAAAGTATCCAATAGATTATTCAAAAGTTTTGATTTTCTTTGTCCGTTGATTTTGTCCATTCTTTTTTCGCCTCCTATTGTTGCTGGTTTTTTATATTCAGAGTAAAAGGTGCTTGCCCCCAGGTTCTTTAAAGCACCGGGGGTCAGGCACCTTATTTGGCACTTCATTTCACAAATTCCTCGCTCGTCAACCCAAACAGCCATTCATCATGATAACGCCCATTACCGTAAACCATTTGCCTCCTTACCCCTTCCTGGACACAACCGAGCTTTTCCAGCATCCGCGCTGACGCGATATTCCCCTCCAGCACCTGGCCGTAATACTTATTCAGCCTCCGTTCCAGGAAGGCATAATGCAATACAATAGCCATCGCAGCGGTCCCATAGCCTTTTCCTCTATGATCGCGGTCAATTTGCAGCCCGATACTGAACGTCCCGTTTCTTTCATCAATACTATTCAGATTGATGCCTCCCACATTTTCACCTTGCAAATTTTCTACGGTGAACATAATGCGTCGAGTACCCGGTTTGAAATCGATGAACGTTTCAGCAAATCGCTGTGCTTCCGCCACGGTCGGAGGTAATTCCACTTCATAATTCAACAAGCGTCTTGCGGGTGAATCAAACCGATTGTAATAGTGACCTTCCCAATCATCCTGTTCAATCGCTCGCAAACGGACAAAATCATTTTGCCAGAAATAATGATCAAACTGTATTTCTCTCACTGTGTTTCCTCCCTCTTGGTAATGCGGCCAATTCGCCAGCCGCCTTCTGAAACGGCTGTCAAAACCGATATTACCCGCATCGGCGCCTTCTGTTATTATGCATTTAGGGCTTTTCGTATGGTATATATTTAAAACAAGATGATTCACGGGAATGACCAGGCATGTTACAGGGAAAAGGTTTGTATGAACCGCTCTCTCTTACGCAACATAATAGCAATTTGATTAGGAGGGAGAAGGATGAGCAGGTATTTTCAACAAGATGGGACAAAGCCTTTCGAACTGTTTTCCACAACCCATCTGTTAACGTTAACGGCATTGATCCTCATACTATTTTTCATTTTTTTATTTCGTAAGCCATTAAGGCAGAAAAGGCTGAATCTAATGCTGCGCCTGGTTATTTTTCTTGCGCTATTCATTTCCGAAATCAGCCTGCATACCTGGTTAGGCTGGGTTGGCATTTGGGATATCAGGTATTCCTTGCCTCTTCACCTTAGCAGTCTATCTTTGATCCTTTCATCCATTTTAATCTTAACAAAAAGCTATTTCTTATTTGAATTCACCTACTTTGCAGGTGTAGGAAGTGCATTGCAGGCGATGATCACCCCGGATCTGAGCCAGTATACGTTTCCGCACTTCCGCTATATTCACTTTTTTGTTTCTCATGGTGCAATTGTGGCTGCAAACGTCTGGATGATTTTTGTAGAAAAATTCAAACCGACCGCCCGTTCCTTATGGAGAGCATTTCTAATCCTAAACATCTATACATTTCTTATTTTCATCCTGAATTTTTTATTAAACGGCAATTACATGTTCATTTCCAAAAAGCCGGTTAATCCATCAATTATTGATTATCTTGGCCCCTGGCCATTTTATATTATCCCTTTAGAAATGATTACATTGCTGACATTCTGGCTATTATATCTCCCTTTTATGATTGCAAATAGAAAAAAGGGCAGCGGAAGCAACTGATGGCACCCGGGAGTGACAGGCACTCATGTCACTCCCCGTTATGTCAGCGGCACAACCCGGGTAATGACAGCACTCAATTTACCGTCTCACATTCCTATCATCCAAATACCTGATCAAGGAATAGCAAACAGGGCGGAAATGAGTCATCCAGAACGTTCTCGCAGACTGATTGGCAGATTCGAAGTCGACTGATAACCGTTCATAGCCGTTATTCGATGCATAACGTTCCACATGATGCAGCAGCGCCTTGCCAATGCCCAAACCCCTGAACGCAGCCATCGTATGGGTTTCCTTTATCGCAAGCGTCTGCCTGTCCCGAACGATTGTGCACGCATTGTCGGCACCGCTTTCCGTGTTCATGATCGCGACGATGACACCCTCCCTTTCTGCCACTGTGACTGTCAGATCAGGATGATCAAACCAGCTCAGGATGGCCTCCCTCGTATATTTATTCCGTTGCGGCAAAAAAATCGGGGCAGAAGCAAGATAGGTTTCGTGTTCATCTAGTAAATCCACCAATTGACCCGCGTCTCCAGGGTGCCCGTTTCTGATATGGATTCCCTCTTGTTCAGCCTCCCCCACCGCTTGAACTTCCCTTACACCGTCAACAACGTGCATCCCGTACCCGTTCCAAAACAACTGATCGATCCTCTTCTGCTCGTTGCCCAATGCCGTAATGGCGTGGACAATGCACCCATCTTGCAGCCACCTGGAAGAAATGGCAGCGTACATCTTCTCAAATACCGCGTCTGCATTCTCCCCGGATGCGCCATGCGCCCATTCCGGTGTATACACCCCGCAATTCGAACTCTTAAACTCCGCTATTTTGAAACCGGCTAAATATCCGATGACCTCCCCTTCTGCTATGGCAACGACACCCTCATTGCTCATTAGCATGTCTTTCAGCAACCTGGACACAACTTCTTTCTCTTCATACTTATCCGGAAGAAGCGGATACTGGTTTCGGGCCTTCTGATACTGATGGACAAAAATCTCCGCCGCCTGTTCCGCATGCATAGCTTCCATATTTGCGATGATCATCCTCAACGCCCCCGCCCTTTACACTGCCGATTCAGTTCAACAGCATCTTCTCTCATGTTTATATCATTCCACTTACCATCCAAGCGGCTGATGTTCGAGTTCTTCCTTCCAAAGCTGCTCCAATTTTTCAACTGTTGCCTCTGGCATCTGTTTTTCCGCTGAAGAGAGGTTCCCAATTAATTGTTCCAGACTTTTGGCACCGGGAATAACGGTCGAAACCTCTTTAAAATGAAGAATGAAACGGAGGGCGGCCTGTGCCATTGATTCCCCCGGTTCAAGCAGCTCCCTGACAACCGGAAGCAGCTCAGCTCGTTTACTCAGCTGCTCCTTGCTCCAGCGGCTGCGGATGTCCGAAAACTCACTGTTTGCATCATATTTGCCGGAAAGCCAGCCCGAATCGAGCGGCACCTTGATAATCAGGCCGGCTCCCGCTTCTTCCGCTTTCTTGAAGGCCTGCTTAGGTTCCTGGTGAAAAATATTGAACATCACCTCAATCACCTGGCTGCCAGTTGATTCAAGCAATTTCTCCATTTCCTTCGCTGTATCAACGGAAGCACCGTACGCACGGATTTTCCCTTCCTTTTTCAGCTGTTCAAGTTCCGCAAAATGGCCACCCTCCCCGGATAAATCATCAAAAGGAGGATTATGAAGGAGGACGGAATCGAGATAATCGGTTTCCAGCCTGCTCAAGCTCGCCTCCACAGATTGACGGATCAGATTGGGGTCGTAGTTGACGGACCCATCCGAATGATGGCCGAATTTGGAACTGATGACCGCTTCACTTCTTTTCCCTTTCAGCGCCTTACCAAGTATAGTCTCACTGTTTCCCAACCCATAGTTAGGTGCCGTATCAAAAAAGGTGCAGCCCTGTTCCAGCGCTTCATGAACAAGCCTGATCCCTTCTGTTTCCGTCGTTCCGGACCAGTCCTGCGCATTGCCCAGCTGCCATGCCCCAAAACCGACTTCGGATACCTCAATTCCCGTCTTTCCAAGTTGCCGCCGTTTCATTTTCCGTCCCCTTTCTTATCAATAATCTGTGATTTACAGGTTGTACTCATAATCTCTTGGATAAATGATAAAGCTTATGATCTTTAGGGCAATCCTCTAATACACCAAAAATTTCATAGCCATTTTTCAAATAAAAATCTTTTGCCTGAAAATCATATGTACTCAAATAGGCAAGATGACACCCCATCTTTCTTGCCTCGGTTTCTACAACATCTAATAGTTGGTTCGCAATTCCTCGATTACGATATTCCTCTTTCACCCATAATGTTTCAATGCTTAGAATATTCCATAACGCTGAACATGCCAGTATCCCGCCGATAATATCCCCATTCTCATCTTTTATGCATCTGTTAATGTCAATAAACGGCTTTTCCTGGGAAAGCGGTATCGATTCAAGATTGTAGTTTAGCAACCTGTTTCCGATATACTCAGTTTCTTCCTCTATCGGAGTTGATATTTTATACCTAAAGTCCATTTTCATCACACCTCTATAAATGTGAATAACATTTAACAAAAATAATTTAATATGGGGACCAGAGGGACAGGTCCACTGTTTCATAAAAATCAGACGGGATAAGGCACCTGTCCCCATAGGCAGCTCATCTTTCCTCATCGTTTAAATCTTCTATTTCACCAGCCGAATACCTTTTTTAGAATAATAATGCTTAATTGAGGTCACGAGCCACCGTCGCCGGATTACACGAAACATAAACAATCCGCTCCGGCTTCATCTCTAGCATCGCCGAGAGGGACAGGTCCACTGTCCTATATAAAATCAGACGGGACAAGGTACCTGTCCCTTTGTCCCTCTCAATGGTCATTAAAAAAGACTCCGGCTCAATACCGGAATCATCCATTAGCTGCTCAAATAAGGCACCCTCTTTTTAATTCTGTCCATTTTAATTGCGACTCTTTCCCCTTATTTATGTTATAGGTTTTCCATCAACTTTTTGTAGATGCGTTGGTAGTCATCCCTGTCGATCCCGGGAGCGAACTGCTCAGGAAGATCATCCAGGTCAGGGATCGGTGCTCCTTTTGGTGTCCCTTCGATTACTTTTAATTGTTCGCCGGTCTCCGGGTTGGTGCCCTTCCAAATCTGCTTAATATCCTTATAATCACTATCACTCCAAGTATATAAAATGTTATTTAATCCTTGTTCTTCATATTTGCGGGCATAATCAAATTGAGAATTATCCAAGTTGGGCACTGGCAACATTTTCTTCACATCAACACCGGTTACTATCTCGATTGCTTTGGCATAAGCAAGTGCATGGGTCCCGCCCCGAACAAGAAGGTAACCAATCATTTCACGAGCTGTAGGGTGATCAGTCATTTCGTAAACCCGCATTTTATGGGTGCGGGCTCCCAGCTCCAAGAAAAAGTTATGCATGAGGTCGAGCACCAGGTTTCCACTGTTAAAGACATAATCACCTGTCCAGGATTTACCCATTGAGTCCCCCGGCAGTGCTGTCTGAGCTGTGGCGATGAACTGGTACGTATTCCGTTTGTCCAGTCCGCCTCTTAGCGGTGTAGTGTCAGGATCTCCGGGGAAAGTGATTCCCCTTGTCAATAAGTTGATCGTGTTATTCACTAGCTCTACATGGCCAAATTCCTCTGCAGTTATACTGGCCACAAGGTCATAGAATGGTTTGAGCTTCTTTTTATTTCTGAATGCAAAGGATTGATACATGTAATTATTGAGTGTAGACATTTCACCAAAACGTCCCCCGAGCAATTCCTGGACTGCAGCCGCAGCATTAGCATCTCCATGAGCAGGTATCGTGAGCTCAATTTGCATACGGTCAATTCGTTTGAACATATCTTTCCCTCCTTACCCCTGGGAAGGTGAGACCCATACTATTTGTTGAGTTCTGACGAAAAAAGGAACTTGATTGACTTCGATAACAATATGATCAGGCATTACTGTCTGAAGCCTTCCCCTTAAAGACCCTCGGGTTGTTTCTACAACGATCCTTTTACCCTGAATGGACAATAATGTCTGGTAGACATAGGGATCGATCCAGGAAAGCATCGATGATTGCTGTTCGTGCATATGCTCAACCACCTCCTTGGCTCTAAAGGGATTATATGCACAGAATTTCATTTTTATTTCCTGTAACTTATATGTGGATAGTAAAACTGATTTAATAGTGCCTGTCACTTCTCGAAGTTTGTCGATATTCGACATATACCGGGAAGGTATAAAACGGTATAAAAGATCCCTGGCCCCGGAGCGTTATCGCGGCCGGGGCCAGGAATCTTAATGAGCATTTTAAGGGAGTAATACGATCTTCCCTACCTTCCCTTTATGTTTAAAATAAACTTGGGCTTCTTTCACTTTTTCCAAAGGAAAGGTCTTATCAATGACCGGCTTGATTTTGCCTTCGGAGACCGCTTGAAGCATTTCTTTAAATTCTTCTCTCGTCCCTAACACGGATCCATACATTGTAATATGTTTTAAATACAGCGTTCTAAAATCAAGATTTGTCTTTTGACCGCCGGCAGATCCGGAAATACAGAACTTTCCCCCTTTTTTCAGAACCTGAAGAGCTGCGGAAAACAAAGCATCTCCCACCACATCCAAAACCGAGTCGATCGGGCCGCCATTCACTTTTAAAATTTCTTTTTGTAAATTATCGGATCTGTAGGATAATACGTGCGCTGCCCCTAATTCCTTCATTCTTTCTTCACCTTCTAAATCGCCAATTATGGCAATAACCTTAGCTCCAAACACTTTAGAGGCAATTTGCACATTCAATGATCCAACTCCGCCGTTTGCCCCTGTGACCATAACTGTCTCGCCAGGTTTCACTTGAATTTGTTTGACCATATGCCATGCCGTCAACCCGCTTACTGAAAAAACGGCACTTTCCAAATAAGTGGAAAGGGGCATCTCAAAACAAAGGTCAGCAGGCCACACCACATATTCAGCATAACCCCCGTCATATTCCGACCCTATAAAAGACATGTCTTCAGAGATATGTTCAGTCCCCTCTTCTCCAGTGGAAGTGAAAGGGAACAAAACGACACTCTTTCCTGCCAGGGATTCATCTGCTTGGCCGCCAACTTCAACAATTTCTCCAGCTATATCTGATCCGGGTATACGCGGGAACTGAACCCCTTCTGGCCGCCAGCCGGACTTGGAATCGGTGCCATAAGCCCCTTCTCTCATCCAGATTTCCGTATTATTAATGGCACATGCCTTCACTTTCACAAGAACTTCATTTGCTTTCGGCTCCGGCCTGGGAATTTCGACTACTCTTAACTTGTCTACGTCCCCATACCCTGTGACTTGTACAGCCCTCATTACTTCATCACCTTTTCATGAATTTCAATTCTATTGTTATATTGCGCTCATAGGGTGTGAATGATTCGAGGGGCAGGTCCAATGTCCCAAAAAACCAAAAGGGACAAGGTGCCTGTCCCCCTTGTCCCCCATCTTTTCAATTGGCTCTGTTAAACGTTAGTGTTGATTTCCGTTGCAGGTACTCGCTTTCACCATAGGCACAAGTGCGACATCTGTTCCTGCTTCCCTCCGGTCGCACTCACAGTGTCTTCTTTGCCGCGGGGCGGGCGGTGAGCATCCTCATCGCTATCGCTCTTGCGGGGTCTCACCTGTCCCGCTAGTCCCGCCGGAGTCTCGCACCTTCCACTCCAATCAACTAGTGTAAAAATTAACAATGAGCTTTAACACAGCCTTTCAATTAAGCAGCCGGAGCTTTATCTTTATTTCCCTTCGTATGGCGTTTCCAGCCAAGAAGGAACATGACACCGAGCACGCCTAAAATCGCAGTAATGGCTAGCGTGTTCGATTCGATCAGTCTAATCAAGTTTCCAAGCACAATTCCGACTGCACCGAAATCTGCATCTCCAAATGTTGTGCCTTCAAATCCGAGAGACCCGAGAACCGGGAGCAGCAGGGCTGGAAGAAAACTGATGATGACTCCATTGGCCATGGAGCCAAAGACGGCCCCTTTTCGTCCACCGGTCGCATTGCCGAATACGCCCGCCGCTGCGCCTGTGAAGAAGTGAGGAACGAGCCCCGGGACAATCACTTTCAAGCCGAACAGCGGCAAGAAAAGCATGCTGACCAGGCCTGCAACAAAGCTGCTCAAGAAGCCGATAATCACTGCATTTCCCGCGAACGGAAACACAGCCGGGCAATCAAGGGCCGGTTTGGCATTTGGCACAATCCGGTCCGCAATCCCTTTAAATGCCGGAACAATTTCCCCCAGGAGCATCCGTACACCGGCAAGAATGATGTAAACCCCTACGGCGAAGGTAAGGCCTTGCATAAAGGAAAAGACAAGGAAGTTTTGGCCGCCGCTCAGTTCCGTTTCAATATATTGAGGCCCTGCAAAGAAAGCTACGACAAAGAATAACAGGACCATTGTGAGTGAGACAGAAACCGACGTGTCCCGTAGAAAACCTAAAGACTTTGGAACTTTCAGCTCTTCTGTTGATTTGGAATTTTTCCCGACAGCTTTTCCAACAAGCGCCGACACCAGGTACCCAACTGACCCGAAGTGCCCGACTGCAAAATCATCAGATCCTGTTATCTTTCTTGTGAACGGCTGCAGCATCGCCGGTGAAAGCACCATCAATGAGCCAAGGATAATGGAACCGATGATCACCATCGGAACCCCCGTAATGCCGCCCGTAACCAGGATTACCGAAATCATCGCTGCCATGAACATCGTGTGATGGCCTGTTAAAAAGATATATTTGAATGGTGTGAAACGGGCAAGTAAAATATTCACAACCATTCCGAACAGCATGACCATTGCTGTTTCCGCGCCAAAGCTTTCCTGGGCAAGGGCTACAATTGCCTCGTTGTTCGGAATAACGCCATCAACAGAAAATGCTTTGTTGAACATACTGCTGAATTGGCCCAAAGATTGGACAAGTACATTCGCACCTGCTCCGAGAATGACGAATCCCATCACGGTTTTCAACGTACCCGAAGTGACATCTGCGATATTCTTCTTTTGGATGAGAAGGCCGAACAATGCAAACAATCCCACAAGAATGGCAGGTGAACCTAAAATGTCCTTCATTATGATATCAACCACGTTATAACCTCCCAAATATATTTGCCTTTATTAAAATTAAACGTTCGCCTCCAACGCTTCACGCAATTCATTCTTGTCCATCAGGTTTTTGAGTTTCACTACATTCGGATGGACTTCCGCCAGTTTATCGACAATGTCTTCCGATCCGATGAAAATATCAGCCTGTTCCGTCTTTGCAGTGGAAAGGTCGGTATGGGTGACTTCCGCTTCCCTTCCCATCTCCTTCAAAAGTGCTTTCGCATTCATTTCGACGATCATACTGCTTCCCAGTCCATTTCCGCACACGACTATAATTTTTTTCATCATTACTTCCTCCTTGGTTAATAGGTTTTAGTCTTGCTTTCATTTTGTTCTATAATGCCGACCACTTCTTTCGGGCTGGCTGCCGCGATGAGCCGGTCGATATTTTCTTCATCCGATAGCATTTCAGATAGCTGAGCAAGCGCTTTCAGATGCGTCTGATTGTCAATAGCCGCAAGCACAATGATCAAATTGGCGCGATGTTTTTCTTTTTCAGAAAAATGTACTGGTTCCTTGAGCAAGAGTAAACTCATCCCCAATCGCTTCACGCCTTCTTCAGGTCTCGCGTGAGGAAGGGCAATCCTTGGGGCGATTACAATATAAGCTCCCATTTTTTTCACGTTATCAATCATCGCTTCGATATATTCTTCCTGGATGTAGTCTTGTTCAACCAACGGTTCTGCTGCGATTTGAATCGCTTCTTCCCAACTGGAAGCACGATCCTGGAAACGTATTGTCTGCTCAGTCAATAATTCTTTAAGCATAGGCTTCCTCGGCTCCTTTTTCTTTATTGGAGCATCCTTTTCCAACAGAAAGGATAACTCTGCCTTTAGATTTGTCCGTTCGTGAATCGTGGCATGCTTTTCAACAACATCCATGATTTCATCGGCTAAGTCCCGTTCTTGCTGAGGAGCTTTTCCATCCAGCAACTCATTCATTTGCTGAAGAATTTGCTCTTTTTCCACATTTGTTAAAATAGCGGGCACATAAATGATTGGAATATGTTCAGACTTTATAAATGTTGTGGAGAAAATGATATCCGCTTCCTGCTCATTTGCAAGGAACTGCCGCACAGATGCTGTTTTCGTGACATCAAGACCGGCAACCAAATTTTCCAATTGGGTTTTTAAGAGGTTGGAAGTGCCGATTCCATTCTCACAAACAATAATGGCTCTATATTTCGTTTCGATTTGCTTTTCCTCTCTTGCCAGCCAGCCGATGAAATGCATGGTGATGTATGCTGCTTCCTCTGGAGGCACAGGCTTCCCCACAAAGTATTCAAGGTGAAGGATGACCCGCTTTGTCAATTGGTAGATATCCTTGTAATTGTTTTGGATGCTTTCTGCCAGGTCGTTTCCAATCCTGACGCCATACTTCAACCGGTAATAGGCGGGTTTTATATGAAGAACCAGGTTATCTTCCAATTCGCCAACATCGTCGAAGATGACACCGGCATAGGACTGAAAATCCCTGATCATCCTTGCGACAACATCCCTTAACCCCTTCATTTCCTGCTCTGTGTAATTGCCTAAATCATCAGGCTGAATTTTCGAACCGAGCAAGTGCATCGTGAAAAAACAAACTTCATCTTCACGGAAGGAAATGCTGCGCTGCGCCGATAATTTCTCCATGATTTTTTTCGCAGCTTTGTAGTATTCGGTCTGCTGAAGAACTTTCTTCTCTTCAGCGTTGACCTCAACGTGTTTACCGGCCTGGACCCTTTTTAAAATTATCATCAATTGCAGGGAGAGCATTTCCACCATTTCATCTGTCAGGGTGTACCCGATTTCTCTCTCAGCATCATAAATGAGCTTTCGGATTTCACTCCGTTCCCCTTCTTCATCAACTGTCTTCTCCGGGCCGGATTGGATCATCTCATACACTTTTCCCCTCACCGTGTGCCAGTCCTTATTCAGCAAAATCCTGGACAACACATCGGATAACAGCGTCCGCTTCGCTTCTTCCGGCCCTTCCACAACATAACCTTTTCCTCTCTGGTACCGCAGGTGAATGGCATGCTGCTGCAACGTTTTCTTGACCTTTTTCAGATCGCTGACAATCGTTCCGCGGCTCATGTTCGTCAGATCCATGAAAGATTTTGTAGAGGAAGCTTCCTCCTCTGCCAGTACCTTTGCAAGAATCAACAAGATCCGCTCCTGCTCGGAATATTGATATTCCCAGTCACTGAACGTGTACTGCGCGTCCACTTTCAGTTTTCCTTTTGATCCCTCCGGCAAGAAAAACCCCTGGCCATGGACATTTTTAACCGTTTCAAGACCTTGACTCTCCAGCCATGCATTGATTTGATCCAGATCATAATATACAGTCCGCTGTGATATCCCGATTTTCCGCATTAACTCTTCCGTTTTGACCGGATCCGGCGATTGCTGAATAATGGATAACATGTACGCGCGTCTTTTATCCAAAACCATGAAAGGATCCTCCTGTTCAAATTAGCAAATTTGCATTTTTGCACTTTTATAAAATATGATGATCATCTATGGATTCATTATATAACGCTTTCATAAGGGATGTAAGGGCTTTCGTTGACCAGAAATTGTTGTGTATGAATTTGCAAGATTGCACACAAAAGCACTTATTCCCTAATGATTGGGAATAAGTGCATAAAAAATACATAAAGGTATGAAAATTTTTTATGGATTAACAATGGCTGGAAATATTTCAGTGATTTACACATATAAAGAAACAGGGGACGGTTCTGCATCTGCAAAACCGTCTCCTGTTTCTTTCTCAGTATAATCCTAATCAACAACCCGCGCCACGTCACGACCACAGGTTTTACACTTCCCCTTCAGGACAATGCCCATTTCACTATCCTCAATAATAAAACCAACAATCGATGTTTCACCTGAACAATTGCCGCACCAGACGTTGTTCAGCAACTCATTTCGGACGTCTTTTGGGATTGCCATCCATTTTTTGTTTGCTTCCATGATAACCCCTCTTTCTTTCAGGTTCTCCTCTGCCTATTGAGAACCATCGAGTTAAACTAACTCCAATTTGACCACATATTCCACCAGCGTGTCAAAGCAGGGACAGGTCCACTGTCCCATAAAAATCAGACGGGACAAGGTACCTGTCCCTCCCTCTAAACTAATTAAAGGGTTTTTTAACAAATGATTGAAGTAATCTTTATAATCATTTGTTAATTGATGAAAGGAGGTTAGATATGAACACCCATGGACATGAAGATGTCGCCAAAACAGCAGGAATCCCGTTGTTGGAGGAGGCTATTGGGAAAAATAATCGGAGTATCCATGCATTCTATTTGGGGAACTGGCTGACGGATGTCAGTCAAGCTGTTGATCCCGTCGCCTATGCAGCCAGCTCGAATAAGATTAAACAGGGAATTGAATCATCGATAAAAGACGTAAAGAACTCCATTAATGCTGTCCTGGATGAAGTAGTGTCAACTATTTATGAAATCAATGAATCCGCTGGAGACTTTGCCCTCAAATCACTCAAACCAGACATAGACCCCTACCTCAAAGGCATTAAGAGTAACTTGCATAACAATATCGATTTTTTATTTAAGGCTCAGAATGATGAACGCAACTCACGGGTAGCGAAGTTTTTCCGGGATGCTTTCTTAATCACTGGTTATTTCAAATTTGTTCATCCAGATTCTTCCACGACAGATCAACGATTGGATTTCGATTGTTTTATGAGTGTCTTTGGACGTCCAAACAATACCAGGGGAAGCACGAATCAATCACCGGCAGATGACCGCCCTGGCGCCTATACACAATATTACCCATTCGAACACCTTGACCGTCCAGAAATTCTTCCATCACAGAACCCCTCCATTTATGCACCAGGAAAACAAACTCCAAAGAAACCATTTCGTGTCGCTTCAGGAAAAAAGGCAGGGACGAGATCCCCCCGCAACAAGAAGAGAATAGACCCTGACTTGTACTCCTATTTGCGCGACGATATTGAAATGACTGCAGGATTGTTGTCAGAAGTGGACCTTGCTTTTAAAAACGCCTTTAAGAAAGGGATTAAAGAAGACGACCCAGATTGGAACATCACACTTGCAAAACTGGGACACGCCCTGCATCAAGTTGAGGATTTCTTTGCTCATTCCAATTGGGTTGAGCTTGCCGCAAAACGCCTGGGGTCTTATTTCATTTCCGGCATCATCCCGCCGAAGACCGACAACGAAATGATCGACCGCACTTACACGACTTATAAAAAACGCTTGAAACGACACCTCACTGCACCGCTATCCGATTGGAGCAAGCACCCTGACGAGGATTGGGTAGTAACAGGATACTTCGATTTTAAAGACACGATTCTCTCCTTAGCACATTTAACGGAAGAATTATGGGGCGGCAAGGTGCCTGATCCGTATGCAAAGGGACACCAGCTGTTCCAATCAGGAAAGAAATATGCAAGCAATCCCTCAAAAATCGAGCAAAAAATACAGAAAACCATTCGGGATACGCTGGAATTTATCAATAATCCAAAACAGGCCGTGGAGGATGAGGACAACAAGATCGCCCAGAAGTACAAAAAGAAATATGGAACAGATATAAAGAACTTAAGAAAACCGACGATTTCGAGGTTGATTGCTGTACAGGTGGCCCGTGAAACTACTTATCTGAATAAAGCACCCACGGAAGTGCAGGAAGCATTTTTAAACGTGATCGTCGAAGGAAGCAGAGCGTATTCCATCCATAAACTAAGCAAGTCGCTATACGAAGCGATTACGGATATCACCGCTTTTGTCACCAGTCCAATCGCTTTTTTGCAAAAATGGCTTCCTGAAAAATTCAAAAAAATCTTGATGAACGCTTTCAAATTTTATGCAAAAGAACGATTTTATGAATGGATCGGCTCAGGCAGGATTGGCTGCCATTCCCTTTTGGCGAAAGATCACGGAACCGAGCCTTTCTATAAAAAAATGAGGGAATGCTCCGTAGCCGTCCATTGGTATATTGTCAAAACGATGCTCCGTTGGAAGGATGACGAGGATGCCGACTACATTGATTGGTTGGAATTACTGGAATATTTTCTCCGAAATCCACTTCCTCCAAAAAAGGGATACCGTGCAGTCAAAGGATATGTGCCCGTAACAATTGTACATACTGTCCAACACAAGGAACAGCTGAAAGCAACTGACCGAAAGTATTCATTGGAAGATAAGTATAAGAAAAGTGCAATGGAACCGGATCAGTTTACCTGGAGGACAATAGCAGACGCAAATTTCAATACGTACGGGTTCTCATTGAAAAAAACGCAAACAATCATTAACCACACGCTTCGGAACAGCGTCTGGGGAGTACCTGTGGCGCCACCTAACTATGCATTTAAAAAAGGGGTAAGTTTGTTGATCCCTCAACAAAAGGCAGCAGCTACATTTTTTGTGCCGATCAAAGATGATAATCCCTGGTTTACTGAGGTGCTGAATAAAGGCTGGAAAGTATTTCGCGGGTATGATGACCCGGAAAACAACCAGTCTGTTGAGCCGCTTAAACACCATGCTCCAATCAAGATATCTCTCAACGAAGTAAAAAAAATCATAAGCCGCGGGAAAAAGCTTCGTATGGAAGCCCGAAAAGCGTACCGTCCCACAAATGCCAAATAGAAAGGGGAAACATGATGACATCTGAAAACTTGTTTCAATTTGTTAATGTACGCCCTGCCAGGGAAGCACCTCAAGAACATATCGTTAAGCGATTTACAGAATACGATAAAAAAGAAAAGTCGCCGCTGCACAAAAAAGTTGAAGGCCTCGAAGGTGAACATGCACGCAATAAAGCGATTGATATGGCCTCTGATTTTTTGGAGAACGAACAAAAGGAACTAGACCAAAATCATGACTATCTAAAAAATTTGATCGAAAAGGCATTGGGGCAAAACAGTGTAGCTGAAGCAAAAAAAACGTTGGAACAGGCACTTGAACAGCCCTTGAAAGAATATGTGAAAAGTGAGCGGGCAGTTCGATTAAAGGATTTGTTTTGGGACCTGCTGTATGCCCACACCCTTGCCCCTGAAAAACGCCCTGAAAATAGAGAGCGTGTCTATGAAGGGGTTCGCGCTTTTCATTTTCTTGAGTTGCTTACCAACCAGAAGGAGAATGATAAACCTTTAACTGAAAAAGAGTTATCAAAAGTAACACCTGCCATTCCTATGGACCTTGTACCGCGACCTTTTATTGAAAAGAACGGAAATGAAGACAAGCAAGCAAAGCAGGTTCGGGAGAAATTAAAAAACGTATACGACAAACTGAAGTCAATAAACACCACAATCAAGGAAATTAAAAATGTTGATCGAATTCACAAAGCGCAGAAAAGCCGTAAAGTGACTGAGTACACTGAATTTGTTACAGAGATACCTACTTTAAAAGGCCCTAAGTTTCCAGACTTTAAAGTAGAAGGAATTGATCAAGTAAAAACAATTGAAATGAATGACTCTCCCCCATGGATATTTGAAGGATATGGGCAAGAGTTTTTAAGCAAATCTGCATGGAACGTCCTCTCGGGTCACAAGGCCAGTTTTGAAGAATTGGAACCTGCCGAGGTCATCTCCGGGCTAGAGGGGGAAAAATATACCATGGCAAATCAATTCGTGCGCAATCTCCCTAAAAAATCCATGCAATATGTTATTGCCACAAGTGAATTTAAGGCGATCCTGGAGGATGTTCCAATTGCCCATTTTCATGGTGATTTGCTGGAGGACGCCATGAACAGGTCCAATTCAGCTGCCGACAGAGGGATTAAGCCGTTAGGCATCGGGGATCTACTTGTCGTTAAGCAAGAACTGCGTAAATATACCGCAGGTGAAGTAGCTCATATTGAAAATATCATGCAAGGTGAATTCAAGACCCGTACCCATAGCCGGTCCAGAGAGACTGAAGATATCATCATCACGGAGACAGAACAGCTGGAGGAAAATGAAAAGGATTTGCAAACAACTGAACGGTTCGAACTGCAAAAAGAAGCCCAGAAAACAATTGAAGACCAAATGAGTTTAAAGGCCGGGGCTTCCATCTCTGCAGAATATGGACCAGTATCCGCATCCGCCTATGCCGATTATGCGATCAACCAATCAGCTTCACAATCGTCAAAGACGGCCTCCTCTTTTGCAAAAAGTGTTACAGAGCGCTCAGTATCCCGCATCGAAAAACGAGCCCGTGAAGAAAGGACCCATCGGACTTTAGAGCGCTTCACAGAAACAAATGAACACGGCTTCAATAACAAAGACAATAACAATTCAGGGCACGTCATCGGGATTTACCGTTGGGTGGATAAACATTATAAAGCAAAACTGGTCAACTACGGGCGCCGGCTTATGATTGAATTTATCCTGCCTGAACCTGCTGCCTTCTACCTGCAATTACAGTCGCAGCAGAAAGCGGGAGGCTTTACGATGGAAAAGCCTAAAAAACCAATGGTATCCGGAAAACCCCTGCAGCCTGAGCATCTAAATAAATCCAACTACACTGACTTTGTGGCTGAATATAATGTACAGGACGTTGAAGCCTATCCCGATGAGGTGAAACGGATATCTGCAGCATTTGCAGAAACAACACACTCAGACTTTAAAAATGCGGCTTATGCAAAGACAAATGAAAAACTCGTCATCCCGCCGGATTACATTTGTGATGACTTTTACGGGAAAATGAAAATACAGGGCAATAAAGATACGGATTACTTCTTGATTTGTAATATTGCCGGACAATCATTTGGTTCAGTTACTGCTTACGGACTCGAGGGCGTGATCCCGATCTCTGTAAACGGCTGGCTGACTGCTTTCCAGATAAATGTTGTGGCGAAATGCAGGTTGAAGCCGGAAGCAAAACAAGCCTGGCAGATCAAAACCTACCAGGCGATCATGAACGCCTATGAACAACAGCTCGCTGAATACAACGAACAACTTGCAGCAGCTCAAATCCAGGCGGGGGTAGAAATCGAAGGCCGCAACCCGGAATTTAACCGTAAGATTGTACAAGATGAACTAAAGAAGGGTTCCTTGCGGATGCTGACAAATGACTTTGCCAAAACACGTGTCGACGGCACCTGGCGTTCAAACGAAATGTTTAATGCCATGGAAGATAACGGCGAATACGGATACAGGGAGTTTAATATAAGCGAAGCAATTGTGGAAGGGAAAATGGTGCAGTTTTTCGAGCAGTCTTTCGAATGGCAAAATATGACCTACCTCTTCTATCCGTATTTCTGGGGCCGCAAAAGCAACTGGGACAAAACCTTTCCACTGACCGACATCGATCCGCAGTTTACAGACTTCTTGCGGGCCGGTTCAGCCCGAGTCGTCATCCCGGTCCATCCAGAATATAACGAAACGGTTTTGCATTACATGGCAACAAATGAAATTTGGAATGGCGGAAATCCTCCTGCCCTCAACGACCCTCTTTTCATCTCCATCATCGATGAATTGAAGGAAAACGCTGAAGCCTACACAAATGGCGAAATGCCAGTATGTTCGCCTGATTCACAACACCCTTGCCAAATGGATGAATGGGATGTCAAGCTTCCTACGACACTCGTTTATCTTCAGGAGGATGGGGAGCTTCCGGATTTTACGGATTGATTGACATGAAATAGGGGACGGTTTTGCTGATGGGGCAGATACCGTCCTCTGTTTCATTCTTATTCGCCAAGTTCATCTTATAGCCGGGTATTTCCGATAATTTCAGTCTCATAAATTATGAAAAATCTCTTTCTATCTCTTCCACAGGTTTATGTGTATACTTAACTAAGAACTTGTAAAGGTCCCCTTTAGCTCCTTCTAAAGGTCTTTAAAAGGGACTAAGGGACAGGTCTAACAGGTCCACTGTCCCATAAAAATCAGACGGGACAAGGTAACTGTACCCTTGCTCTTTGTACAGTGTACTTATAGTCTCTTGGATAAATGATATAGCATATGATCTTTAGGACAGTCCTCTAATATGCCAAAAATTTCATATCCATTTTTCAAATAAAAATCTTTTGCCTGAAAATCATATCTACTCAAATAGGCAAGATGACAACCCATCTTTCTCGCCTCGGTTTCTACAACATTTAATAGTTGTTTCGCAACTCCCTGATTACGATATTCTTCTTTTATCCATAGTGTTTCAATACTCAGAATATGCAATAGTGCTGAACATGCCAGTATTCCGCCGATAATATCCCCGTTCTCATCTTTTAAACATCTATTAATGTCAATAAACGGTCTTTCCTGGGTAAGCGGTATGGATTCAAGATTGTATTGCTAGCAACCTGTTTCCCATATACTCAGTTTCTTCCTTCAATGGAATTCTTATTTCATACCCTAAGTCCATTTTCATAACATCATTAAAATGTGAATAACCATCAATACCTGGGCATTAATATATGTTGCTAAATTGTTCAATCTTCTAATAAAACTCAACCTCTTAAATTATTCCTTTATATATTTCTGTTTCTACACCCTAAAAAACACAGGAAACTGCCTAATTTATAAATCTGCCGATAAACCGTCTTCACATGCATTAAGGAGACAGAGGGACAGGCCCACTATTCCAAAATTAGACAGGCTAAGGTACCTATCCCTTGTCCCTCCCGAAATTTTAGAATTGATTAAGCACTCTCCGAATTTTGCTGAATTAGCATTAATTAAGAAATCAATTCATTCTTTTTAAATGCAAACAGATAAAAAAGCAGGAAATTTCTCTCCTACTTCTTCTAGTTTTAAGCGTTTAAATTGAAATAGTAAACGCTATATCATGATTTTGTTGTGTTTAAGAGTATTTTCTATAGCCCAATCTATACTCTTTTGCTCATTAATTGTTAAGTCCTGTTTCTTAATAAAATCTTTACAATCGATTCCCAAACTAACTGCTTCAAGTATAAAGTCCAATTTACCAGGATACAATTTACCGTCAATATTCTCTGTAAACGCTTCTTTTAACAATTCAGGATAAAAAACAAATGCTTTTATAGCAGTTCTTTTCACCCATGGATGAGGATCTCTAAGCCCCCAGATTAACGATTCATAATGTCTCTCAAAGATGTCTTTATAGATAGCCATATACTGAAAAATAGCCATTCTCATCTCTACTAAAGGTAAGTAAGCTGCTATTTTTAACTCAGAATTAATTTCTTGTACATTATTATTTGAAATGTACTCGTTCAATTTTAAATCTATTTGATCTCTCCAATTACCATAAAGAGATGATAATAGCCATTTTAATCTTACAGATTTAGTTTTTCCCCTTGTTTCTAAATCATACATAAAACTTATGAACTTACTACTTTTTACTTCCAACGGAACAAACTCTTTACCCATATCTGTTTCTGAAATGATACCTTTTAAAAATAAATGGAGATATAAGGGCTGTAATAATGACTTATCTTTTACAGTTTTTTCAATCCTCGTTAAAAGATGGGGTAGATCTAATTTATTTGTATAACGAATCCAGATATCCAGTATTCCCCAAGAGGTTTTAGTAAGTGAAGAAGTTAATGCATAATCAATATTACTATATTTACTATCTGTAGTATAAAGATTCGCAAGCCAAACTGCATCTATTTGTGTATCTTTTTCAAAAATATTATAAACACGCTCTCTAATTGACTGATTATCTATTTCCTTACGCGCCCCAATTAGACCAATACATTGGTACATCCAATTCTGAGATTCAAGTAGTGATAGAATTATTCTTTCTTTACGGTTATATATCTTCAGATCACTAATAAGACTACCTAACGCTCTTCTAACTAGCCAATGAGGTTCGCTAGGATAACTGTCAGATAAATAATTATCTACTACTTCTAGTTTGGTTTTTTCAGGGATATCCATAAGATAATACCAATACATTTCACGAGTAGTAATATCTGATTCATTAATTCTTATAAGAAATCTTTTCTGGAAGTCATCACTATCTTCAACTAGTACAATGTCATTGGCCTTAAGGACCACATCTGATATGCCATTTTGTACATTAATATAACAACTCTCACCAAGCGCTTTTATTTCTTCAGCAATCGAATTTAAAGAGATAGTCTTATTTAATTCGTTTAAATAATTAATGACTTTACAAAGGGATTGAGTAAACAAGCTTCCATCTTTTTCAAACTTCGCTCGCTGAAAAGGATTAGTTGAGGTTATTATAGAAATTTGGTCATTACTAAAAATATTAGAGCTATTTGCAATAGTTAATCCTGCTCCTGAATGACAAGAATCTAGTAATAGTATGCTCTGGAACTTAGCACCAAGTAACTTATCTTTAAGTCCTGATATAGTTAATCTTCCAGTTCTTTCGGAACTCTCAGCATCACTAAATATTAAATCTAAATTTTCATTTTGTATTAACTCTCCATGACCACTAAAATATATTACCAACTTATCCTCTCCAGTTAATGTCTTTCTTAACACAGATAGAGTGTTGTCAAACTCTGAAAGAGTAGGGCTATATAAGCAGATGCTGTGAACATCCAAAAACTCATCCGCTAAGACATCCCTTAAAGTTGTATACACTAATTTTGCATCTGTGGATGCGCATGGTATTTTTCCTAGAGACTCAATTTTACATTGTTCAACTCCAATTGAAAGTAGAGCAATCATATTATCTCCCTGTCTATTATTTTTCTTTATCTATTTCTTTTAAAGTTTTTTCTTCTCCCTGTATTTTAAGTGTATAGTCACCACTGAAGTCTTCTCGGCTCCTATACATTTTTACCAATGTTTTTAAGGTGTCGTATACAAAATTGACAGCTAACCCAACAGCAATACTAATAATAATCTCACCTTTTACATTAGCTTCAGGTTTTTTATATACCTGAACCTCTTGTGTTTCCCTTTTTAAGGCTTCTTCTAATCCTTTTAATAAGTCAGATACAAATTGTGAATCGTTTACATTTTCAATCAATACTTCGTTACTTTTATCCATTAATAAATATCCCCCTCTTTCATTGGTAGCCATACACCGTACTCCTTCACAAATTTTTCAATTTCGCTAACAGACTCTTTGTTAAAATTAAAGCAAAAAGCATCTTCACTTCCCTCAGTATGTTGTTTTAATTTACCATCCGGATACAAAATCCAATACTTTGAATAATTACTGTTATATCTTAACGTAATATTTGCAAATCCAGTATACTTTTCTTTTATTAGATTTTTTATATTAAATACAATCTTATCAAATTCACTTTCACTTGTTGCATACAAATGATAGTTCTCTTTTTTATTTGCAGGATGTGGTTGTATTAAACACCATTCCAACGGTTTTACTTCATTAATTAATTCAACAAACTGCTCTGCGATGTTAGACATTAAAAATTTTTTTGTTATAAGTGTATTTATTCTTATATTATTGTATCCTTTGTTCTTCAATTCTCTAATTAACTTACTTAAGCTAGAAAAAGTACCAACCTTCCCTCTTAAGGAATCGTGTTGTGCAGGAGTCGGAGCATCTATTGATATTAGTATCCAACTAAACATTTTAGCGTTATCAATTAACCACTCTTTCACATTCTCATTTCCAACCCCGCTTGTTGTAATTGTCATTTTAATATCATTACTATAAAGCTCACTACAAATTACATTTAAGTTTTTATAGGTTAGTGGTTCACCACCAGCGATATCTATTTTTAAAACTCCTAACTTCTTAAACGCTTCCATATAATCATTTAAATGATTTAACGACGTTTCTCTACCTGTTTTTGTTGCAAAACAATATGGACAGGATAAAAAACACCTGTCCGTAATATGCCAAATAACTTGTGGTAATATTGATTCTACATTGCTGTCTGCATTGTAAAATGTATTTTCTTTTGGATCATATTTAATACTTCCCATTCTCAATCACCTTCATAACAAGTTTGTTAATTTCTTCGGGTGACTTCATATTATGATTTTCATCCAAACAATCTATAATCAAAATATTTTTATGTTTCTTAGCTAATTCATGATATATATGTCTAGCATTACTTATAATCACTTCAGAGTCTTCATAAACGTCTGCCTTCTCTCCAACATACTGTCTAAATCCTTTAGTTGAAATATTTTTCTTAGAAGTTTCTTCATTTAAATCCAAAACAATATACAAGTCTGGAACTGGTAATCCCAACTGTGAATGTTCTAAATCAAAAATCCAATTTACAAATTCAAAACGCTGGTTCGGTTCTACCCTGGCACTTTGATAAACAGCGCTAGAAAGTGTAAAACGGTTTAATAACAGATAATCGTATTGTGTAAAATTAAAATTTTCGAAGGCTTTCCACCTATCAAGGGCATACCACAAAGACATAGATTTTGGGTCAACTTTGTTTGCATCAAAAGTTCCCATTCCTGAAAGGAACTTACCAATATGACTACCAAAAAAGCTTTCATAAATAGGAAATGACTTGCTCGCTACTCCTTTTTTATCTTTTTTAAGACGGTTCTCAAGCAAAGACATCTGAACGGTTTTACCACTACCGTCAATACCCTCGAATGCAATAATAGTTGTTTGATTTCCGTCAGGAAATATCAAAGATGTATGTGATGAATATAAGTTAACAAGTTTTTCTTTGGAAATCTGATACTTTTTGGAAGCATCTCTAATGTACTTATTCCTTAAATCTCTCGGTAGATAATCAAGTTCATCGGCGTTAGTATAACACCATGCTAGAATATTAACGGCATTATTAACTCTTGCTTCTGACATATTGTAAATATTTCCATCATACCATTTCAACAATTTATATAGTGATTTTTCGGACAAATCCCCAGGATTAACTAAAAAATCATCTTTAAAACTGGACTTTTCAATTAAATTCAATAAATCCTTCACTTTTATCACCTCGTACCTTGTATCACAATATACAAAGCTTCATATTAATGTCTTTAAAATATATCATAACAAAAAAACACTACCTTTAGGATAAGTGTAACTTAAGTTTTCTAAACACATTCAAAATTTTATTAAGACCATAAATTTTCATAGTCCTAATTCCCCCTGTTGAACAAACAAATTTTAAGGATTGTTTTGGTTCCGCTTTTGTACTACCTTATATTAAAATAGCCACACACTCCACATGCGTCGTATGCGGAAACATATCCACCGGCTGAACTTCCCGAGTCTCATACCCGCCCTCTTCCAAAATCTTAAGGTCACGGGCCAAAGTCGCCGGATTACACGAAACATAAACAATCCGCTCCGGCTTCATCTCAAGCATCGTCGCAAGCAGCGTCTCATCACAGCCCTTACGCGGCGGATCCACCACAATCACATCCCCCTTAACGCCTTTTTTCTTCCAGGCAGGCATGACCTCTTCAGCCTTCCCAACTTCAAACTCCACGTTCCCAATCTCATTCAGCTCCGCATTCCGCTTCGCATCCTCAATCGCTTCCGGGACGATTTCAACGCCGTACACCTTCTTCGCCTTCTGGGCAAGGAATAGCGAAATCGTCCCGATGCCGCAGTAAGCATCAATAACAGATTCCGTTCCAGTCAGTTCCGCATACTCCAGCGCTTTATCATACAATACCTTCGTCTGCTGCGGGTTCACCTGGTAGAACGACCGGGCCGAAATCGCAAACTTGATGTTGCCGATCGTATCGTAGATATACTCATTCCCCCACAGCACTTTCGTCTTCTCGCCGAAGATGACGTTCGTGCGCTTCGGGTTGATGTTCTGCACGACGGATTTGACGGCCGGGAACCGCTCGGTGATGTCGCGGACGATGTTTTTCCGGTTCGGCAGGTTTTCGTCCTTTGTGATGAGGACGACCATGGCCTGGCCGGTTTGTTTGCCGTAGCGGGTGACGACGTGGCGCAGGGTGCCTTTGTGTTTTTTCTCGTCGTAGGCGCGGATGCCGTAGCTGCCCGCGATTTCTTTGACGGCCTGGACGAGGTCGTCGTTGGCCTGTTCCTGGATGAGGCAGGCGTTCATGTCGATGATGTCGTGGCTGCGCTGCTGGTAGAAGCCGGCGACGAGGCCGCCTTCGCGTTCGCCGACCGGGACCTGGGCTTTGTTGCGGTAGCGCCACGGGTCGTCCATGCCGAGGGTGTCGTGGACGGTGACTTTTCCAAGATCGAGGCCGCCGATGCGCTGGAGGACGTCTTCGACCTGCTTTTTCTTCACGTTCAGCTGGCCTTCGTAGCTCAGGTGCTGGAGCTGGCATCCGCCGCATTGCTTGTAGATCGGGCAGGACGGTTCGATGCGGTAGATGCTTTCTTCCTCGAGGCCGAGCAGCTTGCCGAAGCCGTAGCCTTTTTTCACTTTGACGACTTTCACCTTGCCGGTTTCGCCTGGCAGGGCGTTCGGGACGAACAGCGGGAAGCCGTCGACTTTGGCGACGCCGGCGCCGTCGTGGGTCATATCTTCAAAGGTCACGCGGACCGTTTCATTTTTTTGGACTGGCGGTGTTTGGTTGGCCATGTTTTTTTCTTCCTTTACCGTGAAATTGCTTTACTGATTGTATCACAAACGGCCGGGGCATCAAAATGACCGGCATGAAAAAAGGCAAACCCGTTACGGATTTACCTTTTCTTCATTGATCTTCTTCTGTTCAGCCGCTTCGCTTTCTTCATACTTGCGGGCGGTCTTTTCCGGCACGATGACTTCCAGGTGATGATAGAGATTGACGAATTCGGCCGGAGCAAGTCCGCCGTATTCACCGTCGAGGTTCAGCTGGATTTTATCATCGGTCTTCACTTTTATCCGATTTGCCTTTGTATAAATAATGTTGGCGTCCTTCAGGTGATCGCCGCGCAGTGCCTGGGAGGCGATGCGGACAAAGTCGGCCAGGTTGATTTTTTTCAAAATGAGCAGGTCGAACATGCCGTCATAAAATGATGCGTCCGGGGCCAGTTTTTCAAAGCCGCCGACGGAATTTGTGTTGGAGACGAGGAACAGCATCACTTCGCCTTCATACATTTTGCCGTCGTATTCGATGCTGACTTTGGTCGGGCGAAAAGACGGCAGCATCTCGATGCCTTTCAAGTAGTAGGCGAGCTGCCCGAGCACGGTCTTGAGCTTGCTCGGCACTTCATAGGAAAGCTCGGTGATCCGGCCGCCGCCGGCGATATTCATGAAGTATTTTTCGTTCACTTTTCCGATATCAAGCGGCATCGTGTGGCCTTCAACTAAGATGTCGCATGCTTTTTCAATGGAGCGGGGCACATGGATCGCCCTGGCGAAATCGTTCGTCGTGCCAACCGGGATGATGCCAAGCTTCGGGCGGTTCGGCATTTCGGCAAGTCCGTTGATGACCTCATTGATCGTGCCGTCGCCGCCGGCGGCAACGACGAGGTCATAGCCGCGTTCTGCCGCTGTACGGGCTGCGTCAATGGCATCGCCTTCACATTTCGTCGCATGAGCAGATGCTTCATAGCCGGCTCCTTCCAGCTTGATTAAAATGTCCGGCAGTGCGCGCTTGACCGCTTCACGGCCGGAGGTTGGATTGTATATGATTCTCGCTTTTTTTGTTTCCATTTCCCTCATCCTTTTCAGGAAAGCGGGTCAGCCCCGTTTCCACCCCAAAGTTCTCAAGTATTTCCTGTATTTGTCCATAACACAGTATAGTCCTTTCGCATGCGAATGTCCATTTTTAATAGTTTACTGTAAAAAAGCTGGAAACATTCACAACGGTTCCCGTTTGAATTGCTGCTGGACGAGAAGCTGGTAAAACGCATGGTTCTCCATCAGCTCGGCGTGCGTGCCGATGCCGGTCACCATGCCGTCCTGCAGGACGATGATCCGGTCGGCATCTATGACGGTCGACAGCCGGTGCGCGATGACAAAAGCGGTCCGCCCTTTCAGCAGTTCATGAAGCGCCTCCTGGATCATCCGCTCCGATTCGGAATCAAGGCTTGATGTCGCTTCATCGAGCAGCAGAAACTCAGGATTCCGCAAAAAAGCGCGGGCGATGGCGATCCGCTGTCGCTGTCCGCCTGAAAGCTTATGGCCGCGTTCCCCGACTTCCGTCATATATTGATTCGGCAGGCCGGCAATGAATTCGTGGGCATTGGCCTTCTTTGCCGCTTCCATCATTTCCCCGTCGCTCACTTCACGTTCCACACCGTACAGGATGTTATCCTTTATCGTGCCGGCGAGGAGCGGGCTTTCCTGCGGGACATAGCCGAAGAAACGGCGCCATTGTGAAAGGTTGAATTGATCGTGCGGTATATCTCCAAGCTTCATTTCCCCTTTATCAGGCTCATAAAACCGTTCCATCAGCGCGAAGATCGTCGTCTTGCCGGCGCCGCTCGGGCCGACAAATGCCGTCAGCGTGCCCCGTTCGGCTTCAAACGAGACATCTTTTAACACTTGATGGTCTTCATACCCGAAGGAGACGTTGTCGAAGACGAGCCGGTCAGGCTTCGGCTCAGGCTGGATTCCAAGTTCCGGTTCATCGTCTTCATGGAGGATCTGAAAAAGCCGCTCGCCTGCCCCTTTCGCATCCTGGAAGCTTGTGATGAACCGGCTCATCGTACTGAATGGGACGATAATTTGAAACAGGTACAGGATGAAGGCGACGAGTTCGCCGGACGTGATCGAGCCCTGGCTGACGCGGTAGGCGCCGAAACCGACGACTCCGATGAAAATCGCCATCATCAGCGTGCCCATGAGCGGCTGCAAAATCGATTCGATTTTCGCCTTGGCGACGCCGTAGTCATAGAGCGACCGGAACGTCCCCTTGCCCCGCTCCATTTCTTTTGATTCGGTGTTGTACGCTTTGATCAGCCGGATTTCGGCCAGCATCCCGGTGAGGAAACCGGTCAGCTCTGACATCTTCTCCTGTTTTCCGTATGAAATTTTATAAATCTTGCGGCCGATCGGGATGACGATCAATAGCATGAGCGGCACCGCCGACAGCATGACGGCCGTCATCGGCACATCGAGGCTGAACAGGATGAACACTGACACGATGACGGTGATGACGCTTGTTGCGAACTGGACGATTTCCGATGACAGCAAATTCATGACGGCAGTCGTATCGTTCGTCACGCGGCTGATCATTTTACCGGACTCGTGCTCGTCATAGTACTTCACCGGCAAAAACAACAGTTTCTCCCACAGCCGGTCGCGCAGCCTGCGGATGATTTTTTCACCGGCCCGTGTCAGTAAAAAAAGGGACAGCGCGCTCGACAGCACCTGCAGGCCGAATAAAAGCAGTACAAAGGCACCCGTTGCCAGCGGTACTTCTTCCGGCAAGCTGTCGATCACGTTTTTGACGAGAAGCGGAATCGACAGAGACGCGCCGGTCTGGAAAATCGACAGCACGAGCGCCAACAGCAGCTGTCCTGTCGGCGGGTCGGTCATCTGCCAGAGCCGTTTGAATGTGAAAGACGTTTTTTGTTTCCGTTTTTTCATTTCTTCACCTTTTTCCATATAAAAGCCCCTCATTGCGAGAGGGACTCAGGGCATATAAGTACATTTCATTAAAGGTTGGGTATAGGATGATTTTAGTGTAACGGGCATAGAATGTCCAGAAAATGGTATAATTTCGTATCTCCCGGTGTGCTGCTGATGCCAGGCTTATGGGCTTCCGAATGCAGGCCCTGCACCTGTAAATGTAAGGCACAATCTTAGATTTATATTGCCTGTTATGATATACATTATTTACCGCATTGTTTAAAAATTAGTACTAGTGTATGCTGCAATCATTTCCGTAATAAACAGGAGGGGTAATCATGAATAAAATAAAACCAGCTTATGAAGAGTTCCCGTTAAAGACATATGATAAGATCCGTTACAGAGATACAGATCGGCAAGGTCATGTAAATAATGCGCTGTTTTCGACATTCCTCGAAACCGGCCGGACAGAGCTCCTCTATGCCAGTGAGCCGCTGCATGATGAAAATGCGTCATTTGTCATCGCGAACCAAAACTTGAATTTGCTGTCTGAAATTCGCTGGCCGGGAACCGCGGAGATCGGTTCTGCTGTTATAAGGATCGGCAACAGTTCCCTGACTTTGTTTCAAGGAATTTATCAGAATGGAACGCTTGCAGCAACGGCCGAAACCGTCATCGTGCAGATGGATGATTCCACGCGCAAAGCTAAACCGCTTTCAGATAGAACAAGAGAGATCTTAAAGCAATATTTGGTTGAAAACGAATAAGCAAAAGATAACGCAGTAAAACATAAGGTGGTGCTCAGCATCGATCCACAAGTCAGCATTTTCGGTGTACTTGCAGCAATGGCTATAACAATTACATTGATTTTCAGAAAGGTTAATCCTACATATGCAATGATGGTTGGCGCTGGTGCCGGGGGGATTATCGGAGGGCTGGATTTGCCGGCAACCGTAGATTATATGATGGGCGGTGCCAGGCTGCTGACTCCGGCAATCATGCGGGTTTTAGCAGCCGGTATATTAGTAGGCGTGTTAATCGAATCCGGCGCAGCGAGCGTGATCGCAAATACAATCGTTCAAAAAATGGGGGAAGCAAGAGCACTGCTGGCGATCACGTTATCAACGTTAATCTTGACGGCATCGGGCGTGTTCATTGCGGCCGCTGTCATCACGGTGTCACCGATTGCGTTAATGATTGCCAAACGCACCGGCATTTCGCGGCTCAGTATTGTAATCGCGGTTGTTTGCGGAGCAAGAGCGGGTAATATCATGTCCCCCAATCCGAACACGATTGCGGCGGCTGACAGCTTTTCGGTTCCGCTTACGAGCGTGATGGCAGCAGGCATTATCCCGGCTGCCGTTGGAGCGGCGTTAATCTATTTTATTGCCAAAAAATTGAGCAATACGGGGTCAAAGGTGACCGGAAGCGAAAAAGAAAGGGCAGAAGCGAAAGACCAGCCCTCCTTCGCGGCAGCAATTTCCGGGCCCTTATTTGCCATCTTCCTGCTTTCCCTGCAGCCGTTATTTGACATTAAAATCGACTCGTTAATCGCATTGCCGGCCGGCGGTATCTTCGGCCTGCTCATTATGGGGAAAATAACAGAATTGAAGGATCATATGACGAGCGGACTCCAAAAAATGTCCGGAATCGCCATTGTCATCCTGGGAACTGGGACACTGGCAGGCATTATTGTCCATTCTTCCCTGAATGACATGATCATGAGTGGCTTACAAGCTTTCAATTTGCCAGTTTCGCTCATCGCACCACTTTCCGGTTCGTTCATGTCCATGGCAACCGCGTCCGCAACATCATCCGCCGCGATTTCAAGCAACGTCTTCGGAGAAACGCTGCTCGAAAACGGCGTCAGCGCTCTGGCAAGCGCAGCGATGATCAACGCAGGGGCTGCAGCATTCGATCACTTGCCCCATGGCCCTTTATTCCACATTTCACGGGAGAGCCTCTTTATGCCCATGAAAGAGAGGCTGAAAGCACTGCCCTATGAAACGTTGATTGGAGCGGTGATGGTGATTGTTTCGGCGATCGTTCATGGGGGATTGCTGTGATGGGAGGTCTGCTGGTTTTGACGAATTTCTCAGGGTGGACCAGAACAAACAGGTGCGTATCTGCCTATTTCAGAGACGCACCTGTTTGTTCATGCTTTACTAGCGTTTAATTCTAAATTGGCTGTTTTTCCAGAGAAGCCTTTACTTTTACAATTCTTTTTTCATCCGCTTCCTCTACAGTAAAACGAATATGATTGTATGTCACTTCCGGATGGTCATCTTTTTGTGGAATATAACCAAGCATATCGATGATAAAACCGCTTAACGTATCATAATCCTCGACAGGCAGGTTCGTTTTTAACATGTCTTCCACTTCATGAAGATTGACAATGCCGGAAATAAGAAAGGTATTTTCATCTATCGGAATGATTGAATCTTCCTCATGTTCAAGTTCATCATGTTCAGCTGTGATGGAACCGACGATTTCTTCCATAATATCCTCAATCGTGACAATGCCATCCGTTCCTCCGTACTCATCGATCACAATGGCCATATGTGTATGGCTCATTTGAAATTCTCTAAAGAAATCATCAATTTTTTTCGACCCTATCACATATAAAGGCTCTCTCGAAAGTTCTTTTAAGCTGAAATTCCCGACATCCCCATTCTCCATAAATTGTATTAGATCCTTAACATGAAAAATGCCGATAATATTATCCAGGCTATCCTGATAAACAGGGAAGCGGGTATATTTTTCAGCACTGACGATATGAACAACTTCTTTAAAATTAAAATGGACAGGCAAGGCGACAATGTTTGTCCGATGTGTCATAACGTCTTCCACATCTTTGTTATCAAGTTCAAAAATATTGTTGATCATCACTTTCTCATTTTCTTGAATCGTTCCTTTTTCTTCACCGACATCAACCATCATCCTGATTTCTTCTTCTGTCACATTGTCATCAGGTGCATTGGGATCCACTCCAAAAAGTCTTACAATCGCATTCGTTGAGACGGTTAAGAGCTTAACGAAAGGTGAAGAGATTTTTGATAACACTGTAAGTGGCACCGCGGCAAGGTTGGAAATGGCCTCCGCTTTGGTCAATGCCAGCCGTTTTGGAACTAACTCCCCCAACACTAACGTAAAGTAGGAAAGGATAAGCGTAATCACAATAACCGATACAGCCTCAAGCACTGCCTGCGTCCCCGGAACTCCCAATGCCACCAGCCAATCGGCGAAACTTGCCGCAAAGCTCTCAGCCGCAAAGGCACTGGCTAAAAAACCGGCCAGGGTGATGCCGATTTGGATAGTGGCTAAAAAGCGGCTCGGTTCCAATAAAAGCCGGTGAAGCAGGATTGCCTTCTTATCTCCCTTTTCAGCCAGTCTTTTGACCTTGTTATCATTTAACGAAATTAATGCAATTTCTGAAGCTGCAAAAAAAGCATTTAACAAAATGAGAATCACTAAAATAGGTATTTCTATACCCAAGAAAATTCAGCCTCCAAAAAACATTTAGTAGTCAATATTGATAACTGATTAAGGATATTGCCGTCACAGCAATCAATTCAGTATGCACCCTTAAACAAGAGAATTCTCTTTTATTATGCACCACTTCATTTGCTTTTTACATAGTTTATCCTTTTTTACCTGTGCATCTGTATGAACGGAGACATGAGATGAACTTCCATATAAAGAAAACCCGCCGATGGCGAGCCTTTAGGCGAAGACAGGGGCGTAGTTGCCCTTATCTATAATCTTAAATTTGCCACTGCGTGGAAATCCTCCCTTGCTGACAATTTATACTTTCCTATATGGTAAAACAACCCGCCGATTAGCGAGCCTAGCGATATTGTTAAAATTGGCAGCTGCATCGAATTGCTCCCTAGCCGACAATTTCCTGTATAGAAAAAGCCCCTCCATTCAGAGGGACTTTTTCCTTTAGCGCTTATCCATTTCTTCAATAAGAAGCTTGTTGACCATCGGCGGGTTCGCCTTGCCTTTGGTCGCTTTCATGACCTGGCCGACGAGGAAACCGAGGGCGCGGTCTTTGCCGTTTTTATAGTCTTCGATGGACTGCCCGTTTTCATCAAGAATGCCGGTGACAATCTTGCGGAGCTCGCCTTCATCGGAGATTTGCACAAGCCCTTTTTCTTTGACGATCGCTTCAGGGTCGCCGCCTTTTTCAATGAGGTCTTTGAAGACCTTCTTGGCGATTTTGGAAGAGATCGTGCCTTTTTCGATCAGGCCGACGAGTTTTGCCAGGCCTTCCGGTGTCAGGGCTACATCGTGGAACTCTTTAGCGTTCTGGTTCAAGTAGCCGGACACTTCACCCATGAGCCAGTTGGCCGCCTGTTTCGCATCGGCGCCTTTGTCAATTGTCGCTTCAAAGAAATCGGACATTTCTTTTGTCAGCGTGAGCACGTGGGCGTCGTACGCCGGCAGGCCAAGTTCGTTCACATAGCGGGCGCGGCGCTCATCCGGCAGCTCCGGAATCTGGGCGCGGACTTTTTCCTTCCACTCGTCATCGATGTAAAAGTCGACAAGATCCGGTTCCGGGAAGTACCGGTAGTCATCGGAGCCTTCTTTTACACGCATGAGGATCGTTTTCTTCGTCTGCTCATCGTAGCGGCGTGTTTCCTGGAGGATTTCTCCGCCGGCGAGCAATTCTTTTTCCTGGCGTACTTCCTCATACTCCAGTCCCTTTTGCACAAAAGAGAAGGAGTTCAAGTTTTTCAGCTCGGTTTTCGTACCGAATTTTTCCTGGCCGATCGGGCGGATCGACAGGTTGGCGTCGCAGCGCAGCGATCCTTCTTCCATTTTACAGTCGGATACGCCGGTGTACTGGATGATCGACTTCAGTTTTTCCAGATACGCATACGCCTCTTCGGGCGTGCGCATATCCGGCTCGGATACGATTTCGATCAGCGGTGTGCCGACACGGTTGAAGTCGACGAGTGAGCCGTCATCCGTGTGGGTCAGCTTGCCGGCATCCTCTTCAAGATGAAGGCGGGTGATGCCGATTTTTTTCTTTTCGCCGTTCACTTCGATTTCAATCCAGCCGTTTTCGCCGATCGGCTTGTCAAACTGGGAAATCTGATAGGCTTTCGGGTTGTCCGGATAAAAATAGTTCTTCCGGTCAAACTTCGTGTCGGTCGCGATTTCGCAGTTAAGCGCCATGGCCGCGCGCATCGCGAATTCGACGGCCTGTTTGTTCATGACCGGCAGCACTCCCGGGTGGCCGAGGCAAATCGGGCACGTTTGCGTATTCGGGGGTGCACCGAAATCTGTTGAACAGCCGCAGAAAATTTTCGAGTTCGTTTTCAGTTCGACGTGGACTTCAAGTCCAATGATCGTTTCAAAGTTCATGTCTGGTTCCCCCCTTTACAGTTCCGGTTTCGCTTTATGATGGTCTGTTGCCTGTTCGTAAGCATGGGCAACACGGTAAACGTTACTTTCGTCGAAATGCTTGCCGATGATTTGCAATCCGAGCGGCAGGCCGTTTGAGAATCCGCACGGCACGGAGATGCCCGGCACCCCTGCAAGATTCACAGGGATTGTCAAAATATCGTTTGCGTACATTGTCAGCGGGTCATCGATCTTTTCGCCGATTTTGAAAGCCGGCGTCGGTGTTGTCGGCCCGATGATGACATCGTAATCTTCGAACACTTTGTCAAAATCATTTTTGATCAAGGTCCGGACTTTCTGGGCCTTTTTATAATACGCGTCATAGTAGCCGGAGCTGAGGGCGAATGTGCCGAGCATGATGCGGCGTTTCACCTCATCGCCGAACCCTTCGCTGCGCGTCTTTTTGTACATGTCGATCAAGTTTTCCTCACCTGTCGCGCGGACGCCGTAACGGACGCCGTCGAAGCGGGCCAGGTTGGCGGATGCTTCAGATGATGCGAGCAGGTAGTAGGTCGCAACCGCATATTTGGAGTGCGGCAGGGATACTTCTTCCCATGTCGCGCCCATGCCTTCAAGCACTTTCAGGGCATCTTTTACGGAGTTGCGGACGTCTTCGTCGACGCCTTCACCGAGGTACTCCTTCGGTACGGCGATTTTGAGGCCTTTTACATCGCCGGTCAGGGATGACAGATAGTCTTTTACATCAACATTTGCTGATGTGGAATCAAGGTCATCATGGCCTGCGATCGTCTGCAGGATGTAGGCGTTGTCCTCAACCGTGCGCGTAATCGGACCGATCTGGTCAAGCGATGATGCGAACGCGACCAGGCCGAAACGGGAAACGCGCCCGTATGTAGGCTTCAGGCCGACAACGCCGCAGAATGCTGCCGGCTGGCGGATCGACCCGCCTGTATCGGAGCCGAGTGAGAAAAACACTTCGCCTGCCGCTACCGATGCAGCGGAACCGCCGCTGGAGCCGCCCGGGACATATTCGGTGTTCCACGGGTTGCGCGTGCGGAAGAAGCCGGAGTTCTCATTGGAGGAACCCATCGCGAATTCGTCCATGTTCAGCTTACCGATCGTGACGGTTTCGGCCGTGTTCAGTTTTTCAACAACCGTTGCGTTGTGCAGCGGGTTGAAGTTGGCGAGCAATTGGCTCGAGCATGTGGTGCGCAGGCCTTTTGTCGTGATGTTGTCTTTGATGCCGGCCGGAAGCCCGTAAAGCAGCCCGAATTCCTTCTTCTCGCCGAGCGCTTCGTCAAGTTCGCTGGCATATGCGCGGGCGTTTTCTTCATTCAGCGTGAGAAACGCCTTCACTTTGTCGTCGACCTGTTTGATGCGGTTGTACGATTCATTGACCAGGTCGGTTACGTTGATTTCTTTCTTATGTAACAGCTCGTGTATTTCACCGATGCGTTTATCGAATAACGACATGCTTGTACCCCTCCTATTCCAGGACAGACGGGACCTTGACCTGGCCGTCCTGCTTGTCCGGTGCGTTTAACAGCGCTTCTTCCTGTGTAAGCCATTTGCGGGCGTTGTCCTCGCGAAGCACATTTTTCATATCAAGAACGTGGGTGGTCGGTTCCACATCTGTTGTATCGAGTTCGTTCAGCTGCTCTGCAAATGAAATGATGTTATCGAGTTGTTTCGTGAACACTTCCGCTTCATCTTCCGTAATCGACAGACGGGCAAGATGCGCGACATGCTTCACCTGATCCTTATCAATCCGAGACATTCCTCTTCACCTCCACGGTTATTTCGAACCTTGTGCAATGCTATTATCATACCAAAAATAACAGGTGCGAAGCAAGATTGCGGGCTGGTATGGCGCCCGGAATTTGTGAAGCGGCTTACAATGTTGTGACGGCGGACTGACAATTGCGGGGATTGCCTGGGGGATTGCCTGGCAATTGCCAGGCATCTATAGGTCTTCAGACTCATCATTGCCTGGCAATTGCGAGGCAATTGCCAGGCAACGCCCTCCGCCACAAAAAAAGACCCTCTCTCCAAGAGAAAGGGTCCCACCAACCTGCACAGCACCTACAGGTTTTTCGCTTTATCAAATTCTTCAAGTATTTCATTGGAAGGCTGCGGTCCGACTTTGCTGAAGATCATGATGGCGATCCAGCCGAGTACGAAGCCTGGAACGATTTCGTACAGGTCGAAGATTCCGCCTTCGAGCGGCTTCCAGATGACGACGGTCAGTGCGCCGACGATGATGCCGGCCAGTGCGCCGTTGCGGGTCATGCCTTTCCAGAACAGGGACAGGATGATGACCGGTCCGAATGCGGCACCGAATCCTCCCCATGCGTAACTTACGAGTTCAAGGACTTTGCTGTCCTGATCGCTTGCAAGCAGGATGGCGATGAGTGCGATTGCAAGCACTGAAATACGTCCTACCCATACAAGCTCGCGTTCGCTCGCATTTTTGCGGAGGATCGCTTTATAAAAGTCTTCCGCAACTGCACTTGATGATACAAGCAACTGGGAGTCAATCGTACTCATGATGGCAGCCAGGATTGCGGCAAGCAGGAAGCCGGCTACCCATGGATTGAACAGGATCTGTGTAAATTCGATAAATACGGTTTCGCTGTCCGGAAGCGGGTTATCCGCAAAGAATGCGATACCGGCAAAACCGGTGAAGATCGCACCGAACAGGGAAAGCACCATCCAGCCCATGCCGATCAGGCGTGCTGTCGGGATATCCTTGATGGAACGCACCGCCATAAAGCGGACCAGGATGTGCGGCTGGCCGAAGTAGCCAAGGCCCCAGGCAAGCAATGAAATGATTCCGAGCGTTGTCATGTCCTGGAATACATCAAGATAGGCAGGATCGATTGAACCCGCAGCATTGACGGTTTCGCCCCATCCGCCGATATTGGAAATCGCCACAATCGGCACGATGATCAAGGCAAGGAACATGAGAATCCCCTGGATGAAGTCCGTCCAGCTGACGGCCAAAAATCCACCGAGGAACGTGTATGAGATTATGACGATGGCACCTATCCAGAGGGCCTGGTTGTAGGTTAATCCGAAGGAGCTGACAAATAGTTTCGCGCCACCGACGAGTCCTGATGAAGTGTAGAACGTGAAGAATAATAAAATGACCAGGGCAGAAATAACACGTAAAAACTTTGATCCGTCACGGAAACGGTTCTCAAGATAGTCCGGGATTGTGATAGAATCATTGGCAACTTCCGTGTAGCTGCGCAGCCGCCTTGCGACAAACTGCCAGTTCAGGTAAGCACCAATGGCAAGTCCGACAGCGATCCAGATTTGGTTCATCCCGCCTGCATACATTGCACCGGGAAGTCCGAGCAAGAGCCAGCTGGACATATCTGAAGCACCGGCACTGAGTGCGGCGACACCAGGTCCGAGGCGTCTTCCCCCAAGTACATAGTCTGATAAATTGCTTGTTAGTCTGTAGGCCGCAAAACCAATTGCCAGCATTCCGACCAGGTATACGATAAACGTTATTAACGTGGCTGTATTCATGTTTTCTATTCTCTCCTCTCAGTGAAATAAGTAATAATCGATAGTATGACTAGTAGCGGCATTGGAACCATGAGCCAAAACCATGTTGCAGCTGTTAATGACATTTCGTCACCCCCGTTATTAGTTTGAATACTATATGCAATCACATGCAATTTTCTATTTTTTATTTTTCCAGAATATCACATGTGAGTTGCCGGCCCTTTCAGAAAAACCATTATCCATCGTAACACAACGTCGATAATTTGCCAGCGATCCGAATTGACAGGATTAACAGTGATGAATAAATATACACACTGCACACTTATTTATCATAATATTTGATATATAGTAAATATCTATTCACTAAAAAGAATAAAATTAAATCAGTTTTTGTAACACTTTTGACACACTTGTAATGAATTCATCTAAAATATTACACTATTCCAAAACGAATGTCATTTTAAAATTTTTAGATATTATTCGTTAAAAGTATTTCTTGTTATTCTATATGGCCGTTCTCCTGTAATCGTTTGCAATCCAGCAAAAAGAGCCCTGCAAGAGGGCTCTTTCATTTATTAATATAATTCGGAGACTGTTTTCGGCTGCATATGAAGCAGCAGGTAGTCCGGTCCGCCGGCTTTCGAGTCGGTTCCGGACATGTTGAAGCCGCCAAACGGCTGGTAGCCGACGACTGCGCCGGTGCATCCTCTGTTGAAATAAAGGTTTCCGACCATAAAGTCTTCACGCGCCTGTTCCAGATGGAGGCGGTTATCGGAAATGACAGCGCCTGTCAGGCCGTAAACCGTATTGTTCGCAATCTTGAGGGCTTCATCATAGTCTTTCGCTTTTGTAAACGCGACAACCGGTCCGAAGATTTCTTCCTGCATGATGACCGCTTCCGGATCGACGTCCGCGAATACGGTCGGCTTGATGAAGAAGCCTGTTGAAGTGTCCCCTTCACCGCCTGTCATCAGCTTGCCTTCTTTTTTACCCTGGTCGATATAGCCCATGATTTTGTCATAAGCGCCCTGGTCGATGACCGGTCCCATGAAGTTGTTGTCGTCTGTCGGATCACCCTGGGTCAGTTCATTTGTCAGTTCAACGACACGGTCAAGCACCTGGTCATACACGTCTTGATGCGCAACGACGCGTGAGCATGCTGAACATTTCTGGCCGGAGAAGCCGAATGCCGATTTGACGATCGACTGGGCCGCAAGCTCAAGGTCTGCTTCGCTGTCGACGACGATTGTATCTTTTCCGCCCATTTCGGCAAGGACGCGCTTCAGCCATTTCTGGCCGTCCTGCACGACCGCTGCCCGCTCATAGATCCGCTTGCCGACATCAAGGGAGCCGGTGAAGCTGATGAAACGGGTGCGCGGATGGTCAACGAGGTGATCGCCGACTTCTGCTCCGCTGCCAGGAATGAAATTGAATACGCCTTTTGGAATGCCTGCTTCAACAAGCACCTCCGCAAACTTGGCCGCAACGACCGGTGTCGCACTCGCCGGCTTCAGCAGAACGGTGTTCCCGGCAACAAGCGGGGCAACTGCCGTGCCGCACATGATCGCAAACGGGAAGTTCCATGGTGAAATGGTGACGCCGACGCCAAGCGGAATATAGTTGAAGCGGTTTTCTTCAGACGGATGCGAGTTGATCAGCTGTCCGTCTTTAATGCGCATCATCTGGCGTCCGTAGTATTCCATGAAATCAATCGCTTCAGCCGTATCGGCATCCGCTTCAATCCACGGCTTTCCGGCTTCTTTTACCATCCAGGCGGAAAACTCATGCTTGCGCCGGCGCACAATGCCCGCTGCCCGGAACAAAATGTCCGCACGCGCGTCTGGACTTACCTTGCGCCACATTTCAAATGCAGCATCCGCTGCTTTATGGGCTTTTTCGGCAAGATCCTTGTTCGCTTTCGATACATAACCGACCACTTCCTCTTTGTTGGCAGGGTTGCGTGAAACGATTTTGTCCTCCGTCTTCACCCATTCGCCGTCAATCAGAAGATCATATTCTTTCCCAAGCTCGGACTCAACCTTTTTAAGCGCTTCCTGAAAGGCCTTCTTGTTCTCCTCCACTTTGAAATCCGTCAAGGGTTCGCGTGAATAAGCCATTACCATTGTTGACCCATCCTCCTTTTTATGTATGCGTTTTCATACCACATCTACCATTCTACCCGATACCGGGAAAAGGTTCAATGGATTGGCCGGCACACCATTCTTTTAAAAAACTGGTGGAGTTCATTCATTTTCCCACGATAAAGTGAAGCTGCCTTTATGCTTTTTGCCTTCTACCTGCATCTTATATTTGCCAGGCCTGCTGAGTTTGACCGAATCCTCCGGTTTTATCGTTTTATAGGTTTGACCCTCTCCATCCAGCACCTTTGCAATCAAATCCCCCTCTTCTGTCTTCGCCTTAAAGGTGACGGTAAGCGCCTCTCCATCATCAATCGTCACTTTCTTGAAATAATGGCCTGAAAAATTTCTGTATTCCCCGCTTATTTCATTCTTTGAGGCATCGACTTCCCAACCGTAATTCCATATGAACCGCCAGTGCAGCCAATCAAGTTTGCCAGCAGCAAAACCATCACTATCGTCCGCAGCCTTTTTACCATATGGTTCCTCTCCTTACATGGATTTAATGTGTATACGTTTCATCTATTTAAAAGTTTAGCTGTTCACCAAATTGCCACAGGACTTGCCTATAATTTCTTTCAGCTTTCCGGTGACTTTTCCGAACCTGTGTATGGTAAACTTAACTTTTGCAGTACCGTAGTTTCATATAGCTATTGCCGATATAAAACAGCCAGGGAGTGACGTCGGATGAACAAAAAAGACATCGCCAACATACGGAAGCAATTCAAGCCGGATAATGATTTATTGAAAATAAAGGATATTTTTAACGTGTATGTGATGAAGGAAAGCAGCGACATCTACCATCAGGAAAGCCGGCCGTTCCCGATGCTTGAACAGGAACAGCAGGAACTTTTTCTGAGCAATTTCAAAAAAGTGCTGACCGGCCAATTGGATACGAAGCTGTTCGAATTGAAGTTCCAGCGTGAAGCTGACGACCATAGCCAGCTTATCCTGTATGAAGGGCTGCAGGCCGATGATGTCGGCGATTGGAAGGACCAAATGCTCCTCATCGTCGAAAAAATGCTGACGGACAGGCAGTATGAGATGGATATTGTCATCACCTTCATCCGCGGGGAATATTTCAAGCCGACAAAAAAGAGAAACGATGAGGCGGAAACGAGTGAGCGGGATGAAGTGTTCACCCACCCTTTCATTCTGTGCAGCATCAATAAAACGGAAGAGTCGAAGAAATCATTGCTGTTTGACTATATCGAAAAACAATTCAAATACAGCTTTGAAGTCGATCCGATCATTAACCTGAAAGCACCCGTCGCCGGATTTTTGTTCCCTGCCTTCTCCGAACATTCGGCTGACGTGAATCATATTTTGTATTCGACCGGCAAAGCGAACGAACTGGACCCGCACTTCGTCGAAGAAGTGCTTAACAGTGAAGCGGCGCTCACCGCCCTGGAAGATAAAGTCGTCTTTGAGGAAATCGTGAAACATGTGACCGGCGACCAGCTCGAAACAGGCACCCTTTCCAACGTGTATGAAGAAATCAATCGGGTGATGGATGAAAATGAAGAAGAAGATACCCCAAGATTGGATTATAAAGATGTAGAACGCGTGCTCAAGGTAAGCGGTGTTGAGGATGTTGACCCCGAAAAGGTCGAAACAGCGTTCAAAACGGTCATTGATGACGAGAAATACGAGTTCAAAGCAAGCAGTGTCATACCGAAATACAATTCGAAATCCATTAAAATCAACACAAAAGCTGCCAACATTTCAATCAGCCCGCAGGATTTGAAATACGTCAAACAGGTAAACCGCAACGGCAAGCGCTATTTGATGATCGAAGTCGACGAGGACACCGAAATCGAGGGCTTTAAAATGATTTCGGAAACGTTTATGGATTAATCCGATCCTTTCCCGAAGAACAAATGCGCAAGGCGCCCGCTTAGCGGTGTACGCATAAGCGGGGGTACCTGCAGTGAGGGCAGTTTTCCCTCCGAAGGGGAGCAGCTGATCCGTATCCCCAACCGATGCCAGACCAGCACAGCCTGAGTACCCCGGGCATGGTAATTTGCACGTTTTTTCACCGTTTCAAGCAAGCTTACGGCCAAAACCGGGCTGTTTACTCATATACAGGATTATTCCAACCATTTAGGCCCGGTAACCAGCCGGATTTGTCTCATTTTATAAAAAGACTATTCCTTTTTTTCGTATTTCACGCCAGATGACTGTTCCTTCGCGCCATATCCCCGGCTTTTCACGCCGTTTACGAACAACCGCAATCAGGGGGATGCACTTTCGCGCGGAATCCCGTTTCTTTCACGCCAAACGATCACTCTTTCACGCGGAATCTCCCATATTTCATGCCGTAGAGGCCAACTTTCACGCCGGAGCAGCTGTTTCGCGCCGTTCAGCCCGGCTTTCACGACGGAACTCCTTTTTTCATGCATGGCGACAGACCCTGGCTCGCAGCTGGACATTCTTAAATGCGGAGAGCCCTTGTTTAGAGGCGTACTCATAGGCAGGGCCGAATCAGGAAGGGCGCTTTTCCCCTTCATGGGGCGGCAATGCTTATGACGATAGCCGCTAGGGCTCGCAGCTGGACACTCGAAATGCGCAAGGCGCCCGCTTAGCGGCGTACGTATAAGCGGGGGTACCCGGAGGAGATCACCGCTTATGACGATAGCCGCTGGCGCCTGAAGTCTCCACTACGCTTGAATTTTATGATTTCCTTAACAACGAAAAAAAGCAGGATGCTGCAGCTCATGTGCACATCCTGCTTTTTTATTGACGGTTTTGTAAACGGCATTGTTGATTTCCGTTTCAATCAATAACACAGCCTTATTGATAAATATGGACAAACGGCTTGCTAGCGCCGGCTTCGCGTTTAACGAGGCTTTCATCACGGGTCGCCGAGGCAATCCTCACCCTGACATCAACGTCTTTCGGAAAATGTTCCATCACCTGTGCGGCTGTGTATTCGGTGAACCCGATGATTTCGGTTTTACCGTTAAATTCGATCGGAATTTCGATATCCAGGCGCTGAAGCTTGCCGCCTTTGTAGAATCCTCTGCCAGTCACCCCGGTGTAATCCGGAAAATAGCCTTCGATCTTTTTCTTGAATGCTTTCATCACTTCAGAAGCCTTTGCATGGTTTTCCTCCGCTTCTTCTGATGGGAAGAAAACATAGTCTTCATCAAGCGTCTGCCATTCATCAGGCTTGGCCTGACCGCTCTTGAAGTCCGCTTTTGCGAAAAAGCTGCCGGGCACGACCGATTCCCGTTTTTCTTCACGGAAAAGTGCAACTGTCACCGGCACATTTTCGGCATCCCGATACTTCCTAAGCTGTTCTACAAGCTCGGCGGCAATCTTTTTGCCCTGCGTTTCCATTTCATTGAACGGAATCGGCTTCATAGCCGGCGGCCCCTCTGCCTGCTTGTAATAATGGACGGAATTCATCGACAGCCCGATTACGATGCCGGCCAGCTCGACCTGTTCATCGTCGTTCTTTTGATAATAGGTATGCTCCATAATATAAGACAGGTACTCGGGGCTTTTGCTTTCGCTCACACCTTCCGATTCAGGGGAGGCAGGTGCGTCATTTTCAAGCTCCGACTGCTTTTCGGCATCTTCCCCTTCCTGTCCGTCCTCATTGCCGTCTTCCGTTTCCTCCGGCTTTTCCTCTTCCGTAGGATCGTCTTTGGTAATGCCACGCTGAATCCATTTGCTGATATCTTTTTCCTTTAAAAAATGGCCTTCCTTGAAAAAGTATTCATCGATCGGATACGAGCCTCTGGCAATACGGAAGAGGCCGCGCTCCAACTCTTCCATATCAAGACGGTTATAGACATATTGATTGACGAGTCCCCTCGTTTCGGACGGTTGGAACGGCAAAATCGTCTGATACGTATCCCCCGGGAGCTTATACTTCGGGATGATCGCTTTTTCCTTTTCATCTTCGGTTTCCCGGACAACTTCTTCTTCCTTTTCAAACACCGGTCCGCAGCCGCTTAACAGAAGCATCGCCGCCAGAGCCGCCACTCCGATTTTATTTAACATTGAGCCACCTCATGATTGCATTATAGGTTTGAAAGAATCAGGAATGAGGCTGCCCATGCTGTGTGCGGCTCCTCAGAAAAAGAGGATGCTGCACCGCCTGACGGATCAGCCCCATTATTCATCTCACTACCGGTTATTATAGCTTATCTGTCAAGTTCTTCAACAAGCCTGTTTTCATCCCATACTTCAATGCCAAGCTCATTCGCCTTAGCAAGCTTGGAACCGGCCGCTTCCCCGGCGATGACAAGGTCAGTGCTTTTGCTGACGCTCCCGGTCACTTTCCCGCCGAGCGCCTCGACGCTGCTCTTCGCTTCATTTCTGGTCAGCTGCTCAAGCTTTCCGGTAAGGACGACGGTTTTGCCGGCAAAATAGGAGTCGATTTCTTCAGCATCCACCGGCTTCGGCCCTTTATACTCCATGTTGACGCCGAGATTCCTCAGTTCATCGATCACCTGCTGCGCTTCCGGATTGCTGAAATAGAGAACGACAGAGTCAGCCATTTTTTCGCCGACTTCATTAATGGCTTCCAGTTCTTCCTTGCCGGCGCCCTGCAGCTTCTCCATCGTGCCGAACTGCTGGGCCAGCGTCTGGGCCGCTTTGGAGCCGACATGGCGGATGCCGAGTCCGAACAGCAGCTTTTCAAGGGACCGGCCTTTCGATTCATCAATCGCATTGAGCAGGTTTTGGACGGACTTCTCGCCCATCCGCTCCAGCTGGATCAAATCGTCGTATTTAAGTTCGTACAGATCGGCGACATCGATAATCAGCTGCTCCCTGAACAGCTGGGTGATGACTTTCTCGCCGAGCCCGTCGATGTTCATTGCGTTGCGAGAAACAAAATGGATAAGCCCTTCGCGGATTTGCGCCGGGCACTTCGGGTTGATGCATCGCAGTGCCACTTCTTCATCGATCCGGACGAGTTCGCTTCCGCATTCCGGGCACTCAGTCGGCATATGGAAGTCCTCTTCACTGCCGTCGCGCTGTTCTTCAAGAACATTTACGACTTCAGGAATGATGTCGCCCGCTTTTTTGACGACGACCATATCGCCGATTTTAATATCTTTTTCACGGATCAAATCTTCATTATGGAGAGATGCGCGCTTGACGGTTGTGCCGGCGACTTTCACCGGTTCCAGGTAAGCCGTCGGTGTCACGACGCCGGTGCGGCCGACGCTGAGCTCGATGCCGATCAGTTTTGTGATGACTTCTTCTGCCGGGAACTTGTAAGCGATCGCCCAGCGCGGGCTTTTCGCGGTGAAACCCAATTGCTCCTGCTGCTCGAAGTTATCGACTTTAACGACGATGCCGTCGATTTCATACTGCAGATCCGGCCGCTTTTCATGCCAGCCTTCAACATATTCGATCACTTCATCGATATTGGCGCACGCTTTCCGTTCCGGATTGGTGCGGAATCCGAGTTCATCTAAATAATCGAGTGCTTCACTGTGGCTTTCGATACCGGTGCCTTCCGGATCGGCAAGGCTGTATACGAATATATCAAGGTTCCGTTTCGCTGCGATTTTCGGGTCGAGCTGGCGGAGCGAGCCTGCCGCCGCATTACGCGGGTTCGCAAACGTCTCCTCGCCGTTCTGTTCGCGTTCCTCATTCAGCCCCTCAAATGACCGTTTCGGCATAAATGCCTCGCCGCGCACCTCGATGTTGATCCCGTCTTTCAGTTTCAGCGGAATTGTGCGGATCGTCCTCAGGTTGCTGGTGATATTTTCACCCGTCGTGCCGTCACCGCGGGTGGCGCCGCGCACAAGCTTGCCGTCTTCATACAAAAGCGCCACTGCAAGGCCGTCGATTTTAAGTTCACAGACGTAGCGCACCTCATCGCCGACCGCCTGGCGGACACGGCGGTCAAAGTCCTTCAGCTCATCGGCGTTCATCGCATTGGCAAGGCTGAGCATCGGCACCTTGTGCTGGACCTTTTCGAACGCTTCGAGCGGTTCGCCGCCGATACGCTGGGACGGCGAATCGGCGGTGATCAGTTCAGGAAACTTGTTTTCCAGGTCGATCAGTTCCTGCATAAGGCGGTCATATTCGGCATCCGGCACACTCGGTTTATCTAATGTGTAATATTCATACGCATACTGATTGAGCAGCTCGCGTATGCTGTTTATTTGTTCACTGGCCTGTTGTTTGTCCATGCTCCACTACAACCTTTCTATGCTTTTGTGATCGGTGCGAACTTTGCGAGCAGGCGCTTGATGCCCACCGGTTTCGGGAAGGCGATGTCGAGCTCGGTGCTTTCCCCTTCTCCTTTTACGCTGACGACCGTTCCAGTTCCCCATTTTTGATGGGAAGCTTTGTCGCCGACCTTCCAGCCGTGTGATTCGCCGCCGGTCTGTTTGAGGCCGGGGCGGGCAGCCGGCTTGCGCACAGGACGGTTCGTGTTCATCCCGCGCGGGGAGGTTGATCCGCCTCCAAACGGCGACTGCTTTTCCTTCTCTTTTTGCATATCTTCAAGCAGCTCTTCAGGAATTTCGCTGATGAACCGCGATACCGGATTCATATTTGTGCGCCCGAACAGCGTCCGCATTTGCGCATTTGTGATGAAAAGCTCCTGTTCGGCCCGGGTGATCCCTACATAGGCGAGGCGGCGCTCCTCTTCCATCTCGTCTTCTTCCATAAGCGAGCGGCTGTGCGGGAATACGCCTTCTTCAAGCCCCATCAGGAATACAACCGGGAACTCAAGTCCTTTGGCGGAGTGGAGCGTCATCAGCGTGACCGCATCCTGCTCCTTCGCTTCCTCTTCGTCAAGCTGGTCGATATCGGCAATGAGCGCGAGGTCGGTCAAAAATGCGACAAGGCTCTTATCTTCATTACTCTTTTCGAAATTCTGGGTGACAGATAAAAATTCCTCGATATTTTCAAGGCGGCCTTCGGATTCAAGTGTCTTTTCGTTCTTCAGCATGTCCCTATAGCCTGTTTTATCCAATACCTCATCAACCAATTCAGTCACCGACAAATATTCCTGCATATTCGTCCAGTTGTTCAATTGCGTTGTGAATTCACGCAGCGTTTTGACAAACCGGGCACTCAGGCCGATCTGCTCCACTTCCTGCAGGGCGGCATACATGGAAATGCCCTGGGCGACGGCAAAGTTAGCGATCTTATCGACCGTTGTCGCACCGATGCCGCGCTTTGGCACGTTGATGATGCGGGTCAGGCTGATATCATCATCCGGATTGGCGATCAAGCGCAAATAAGCGAGCAGGTCCTTGATCTCTTTGCGGTCATAGAATTTCGTGCCGCCGACGATGCTGTAGCTGATGTTGGACTTCAGCAAAACTTCCTCCATCACCCGGGACTGGGCGTTCGTCCGATACAGGACGGCCATATCGGAAAGCTTGTACTTGCCGCTTTCAGCAAGATCCTTCATCCGGCCCGCGACAAAATAGGCTTCGTCACGCTCGTCGCCGCCGCGGTAGTATAAAATATTTTTCCCCTCATCATTTTCGGTCCAGAGGTTTTTCGGCTTGCGGTTCGAATTGTTTCCGATGACCTTGTTGGCCGCTTCCAGAATCTTTTTCGTCGAACGGTAGTTTTGCTCAAGGAACACGGTATTCGCCTGCGGATAGTCTTTTTCAAACGACAGGATGTTGCTGATATCCGCCCCGCGCCATCTGTAAATGGACTGGTCGGAATCACCGACGACGCACAGGTTCTGGAACCGGGACGCCAGCAGTTTTACAAGCAAGTACTGGGCATGGTTCGTATCCTGATACTCATCGACATGGATATACTGGAATTTGCGCTGGTAGAATTCAAGCACTTCCGGCACGCGCTTGAACAGGTGGATTGTTGTCATAATGAGATCGTCGAAATCGAGGGCGTGGTTTTTGCGCAGCCGTTTCTGATAGGCTTCATATATGTCGCTGACTGCCTGTTCGTATGGGCCGGTGGCGCTTTTCGCATATTCTTCCGCCGTTTGCAATTCGTTTTTCGCGCTGCTGATCGTACCGAGGAGCGAGCGCGGATCAAATTTTTTCGGATCAAGATTTTGTTCTTTCACAAGCTTCTTGATGACCGACAGCTGATCGGATGAATCGAGGATCGAGAAGTTGCGGTTGATGCCGATCCGGTCGATATCCCTCCGTAAAATCCGTACGCACATCGAGTGGAACGTGGAAATCCAGATGTCTTCGGCGACAGGGCCGGTCAGCTGGCCGACACGCTCTTTCATCTCGCGGGCCGCTTTATTCGTAAACGTGATCGCCAGGATGTTCCAAGGCGCGACATCCTTTTCACTCATCAAGTAAGCGATCCGGTGGGTCAGCACTCTCGTTTTTCCGCTTCCGGCACCAGCCATTATCAATAGCGGTCCATCGGTTGTTTTGACGGCATCCTGCTGGACCGGATTCAGCCCCGCAAGCAGCCGTTGACTTATATATTGCATGTTGTTACACTCCTCCGAACATTTGTTCTTATTCCAATCGTATCCTATTGCTTCCGTTTCGGCAAGCTTGACCTGGATTTATTTTTTCACCGCTTTTACTGTTTTCAATGCGGTTTGTACATCTTCATAAATAATATTCCCGACGACAATCGTATCGGCGATGGCAGCCATTTCAGCCGCCTGATCCTGTGTGCGGATTCCCCCTCCGTAAAAAAGGCGGGCATGATCAAGTTTATTTTTGGCCGTCTGCACAGCTTCCGGATCGCCGTATGTACCGCTGTATTCAAGGTAAAAAATCGGCATCCGGAACAGTTTATCGGCCATCATCGCATAAGCGCCGATATCATCAAGCGTAAGGTCAGTGCGGGCATCGGTCAACCGCGCGGCCTTTGCGTCACCGTTGAGGATACAATACCCTTCCACAAAAATCTCATCCCAGTTCATGATTTCACCGTATTCCTTCAGCGCCTCATGATGAAGGCCTGTGATCCATTCCGGCTTTCCGCCGTTCAGCACGGTAGGTATAAAATAGAAATCATACCCGGGTGTGAGTGATTCAATCTTTGATACCTCGAGCACACACGGCAGCGGATAGCGGCGCACCCGGGCCAGCATGTTCAGCGTGTTATCGAGCGTCACTCCGTCGGTCCCGCCGACGATAATGGCATCCGTCCCCGACTCGCACACCGCCTCAAGGTCTTCATCAGAAATCTCTTTATTCGGATCTATTTTAAACACATGCCGCCACTCATTCACATCATACATGTTTGGTCCTCCTTGCTTCGTCTGAAGGAATTATACCATATGGAAAGGGGTGATTTCTGCCCGGGATACAGCGGGTGATGTTTTTTTCCGGAAGGGGGAATTGTCTGTTTTTAGGGGGCGGGGTGGTTGGATTGGGATTGCCGGTGTTTTTTGGGGAGCAGCCTGGCGATGTGTGGCTGGCCAGGGTGGGCGGCAGACAGAAGTTTGGCGGTTTCCAGCCGATTTTCATGTGAAATCCCGCATTTGGCTGGTGTTCCTGCACGGTTTTCGTATGCCGGTCTGGCTTTCACGCGGCAGGATCCCGGTTTCACGCCATATCGAGCCGGTTTCGCGCCGCATCTTTGGTTTTTCACGCCGTTCATATCGGCCGGCTCCGCGCTGCCGCAGGTTTCGCGCCATAACTTCAGTTTTTCACGCCGAACCAGTCTTCTTTCGCGCCTAGCAAGCCTTGTTTCGCGCGCCCTCACCCGTTTTTCACGCCGTTCGGTCGGTTTCACGCCATAACAAGCTGGTTTCGCGCCGTATCTTTGATCTTTCACGCCGATCATATCGGCCGGCTCCCTGGGGGAGCAGCCGGGCGATATATGGCTGGCCAGGGTGGGCGGCGGACAGAAGTTTGGCGGTTTCCAGCCGGTTTTCATGTGAAATCCCGCATTTGGCTGGTGTTCCTGCACGGTTTTCGTATGCCGGTCTGGCTTTCACGCGGCAGGATCCCGGTTTCACGCCATATCGAGCCGGTTTCGCGCCGCATCTTTGGTTTTTCACGCCGTTCATATCGGCCGGCTCCGCGCTGCCGCAGGTTTCGCGCCATAACTTCAGTTTTTCACGCCGAACCAGTCTTCTTTCGCGCCTAGCAAGCCTTGTTTCGCGCGCCCTCACCCGTTTTTCACGCCGTTCGGTCGGTTTCACGCCATAACAAGCTGGTTTCGCGCCGTATCTTTGGTTTTTCACGCCGTTCATATCAGCCGGCTCCGCGCTGTCGCAGATATCACGCCATAACTCGGGTGTTTCACGCCGTACACACCAAGTTTCACGCCAACCACCCACCTCCGTAAACATGCCCGAACACAGCGGTTAATCTCTGCCGGCCCCGGCAACCGTCACCCGCCATGTCAGCATCAGACCAGCCCATCCCCCATCCCGCGACTCAAAATCAAACCCAACAATTCTCCCTGCCGCGCCCGGAACCCCGGAACATACCACCCAGACCGGCCACCCACCATACCGCTCACCCAAATCAAACCCAAAAAAATAAGCCGACCACAATTCAATCGGCTTGTCCCAAAATTACTTCTGTTTCACTTCTTCTTTTTTATCATCGTAAAGGCGGTCGAGTGTCAGCGCATAGGCGTCGTTGCCGTAGTTCAGGCAGCGTTTGACGCGTGAGATGGTGGCTGTGCTGGCGCCCGTTTCGGTTTCGATTTTGTGGTAGGTGAAGTTTTCGCGCAGCATCCTGGCCACTTCGTAGCGCTGGGCCAGTGACTGGATTTCGTTGATTGTTGCGAGATCGTCAAAGAAACGGTAGCATTCTTCCACATCCTCAAGTGACAGGATGGCCTTAAACAGCTGGTCGAGTTCTTTTCCGCGCAATTTATCGATTTGCATTGATATCAGTTCCTCCTTATTTAATCGTTACTTGTTGTTCCAGGCCCGGTGATTCCGGGATGATGCTGATCCAGGTTTTCCCTGGAACAAGTCCGGCCGGCTGTCCGTTTTCAACCGGGATGATGCGGCCGGTTTCGTTTTTCCATTCGACTTTGCGGAGCTTGCCTTGCTGGATCAAGTAGGCGCTGCCCCCTGACTTCAGGTCGATCTGACGCCGGCCCGCACTGTCGATGACACGGTGGCCGGTTTCGACGATGAACAAATTATCGATGGTGACTGGTGTTTCTGTTTCCCTGTCGATTGTTTGTTCATCCATGCTGAAGCGTTCGTATTTCTTTTCGGTTTCGTTGTATTTGTATTGGGCTGTTGCGTAAGAACGGTCCGCGTGCTCGACTGTAACGTCAGCTGCTGTGCTGCTTTCATCTTCAGTGAGGCTGTCCAGTTCCTGTTCGGAAAGGAACGTATAGGCTGCAGGTTCCTTTTCCATATCTACACCTTTTTGCTCGGCGCCCTTCAGCACATTTTCATACGTGATGTAGGAATTATGGGGCGCTTTCCGGAAATCGGCGCGCTTGAATAGCGTGCCGTCGTAAAACAGGCCGTTGATGCTTGGCACATAACCCGAATCTAGCATTTGTTTTGCTTCAGGGCTGTAACCGTGGGTGACATAAAAGGCATCGAAGCCTTTGCTCAATTCAATGTAATAGTCCCTTGCGCTTCGGACCGGTCCGATAGAATCAGGCTGTTCGCTCTGGAATACGGCGAGCAGTCTTGTGATATCACCTTCCGCCAGCACCTCGTATACGACGTCGGCTTTATGCAAGCCGGACTGCGGGCGGGCTTTCGGATGGTTGTTCACCATGACGGCGACCGGACGGGTGCCGATCTCTTCGTCGGTGCCGATGCCGGTCAACGGAAACGTATGTTTATATTCCGGCTTTTCAGGTTCTGGCTTCTTCTCTTCCTTTTTCTCTTCCTGCTGTTCCGGTTCCTGCTGCTGCGACGTTTTTTCTTCTTTGCTGCACCCGGCTGCGATCAGTAAAATAACAAGCAATGCTGCTATTACTTTCACATATTTAGACAAAACAATCCAACCCTTCGTGCTTCCTTTTCCTGGACATGCTTTCACACTATAATAGTTTAACGCATAATCGAAGGAAAGAGTACTGTTTTTTTCATCACATCATGGATGCCATGAGGTGTGATCCGGATATACGGCAGATGGGTCGATGACAGGAACAGGCAAGTGTACACCGGATCGCTGAACGGGAAGCCCCGTTTTTTAAGCTCTTCTGTCATCATCTTATGCTGTTCGATTAGTTCAGGCATTTTTTCAGTACTCATGCCTCCGAGAAGCTGCAGCGGGATTTCAGCGGCCACCCCGCCGTTTTCAGCAAGCACCATGCCTCCGCCGATTTCTTTCATGCGGCTGAACGCGGCCAGCATATCTTCTTTATCTTTTCCGATCACGATGATGTCACCGGAATTCGAGTAGGAACTTGCGAAGCCTTTAACGCTCGTTCCGAAGCCTTTCAGGATCGTATTGACACGCCAGTGCCCGTTCCGGTCGATCAGCAGCAGGAAATTCTCGTCATTATCGGACGGAAGCGTGTCACATGACACATCAAAGTTGACGGAGTACGGCCTCATGATGACCGAGTTTTGCATTTCCATTCCAAGCGGCATCGAGAATTGGAAATCATCTTCCGGATCGATGTCCCAGTTTATGTCGAGCGGATCAAAACCGTACGGCGATAAATCCATCTCAAATAATTCTTCGTTTACCGGCTCACCATTTTTCAGCACCCATTTTCCGCCGGCGACGACTGAAGCAGGTGTCGGATTCTGTTTGTCCTCAAGGATGTTCAAGTGGGCGACCCGGCCGGGAGCGATCATGCCGTGGCTGTTTTCTATCCCATAATGGCGTGCCGGATAGTATGACGCCATCAAATAGGCCTCTTCAGCCGGAACCCCTTTATCGATCGCAATTTTGATCATGTAATCGATAAGCCCCTGTTCATAAAAGGATGGGGTCGAGCCGTCGGTTGTGAATAACAGCTTTTCAAACTGATCGATGCCGAGTTCATTGATTCCATCGAGCAGCTGCGGCAAGTCCGGCCTGATTGAAGAATGGCGGAGCGGCGCCGTATAGCCGAGGCTCAACCGCTTCAGCACATCTTCGCCGGTCATCGCCTCATGGTCGCAATCGACACCAAGCAGTTTCATGTTCACAAGCGTTTTTTCGGATGCGCCCGGCAGATGGCCTTCAATCGGCTTGCGGAGCCGTTTTGTTTCCTGCATCCAGTGCAGCATCAGATCGTCTCCCTGCAGCACCCGCGGCCATGCCGTCAATTCGCCGCCCTGCAGGACACATTCATGTTCAAGCCATGCTTTGATCCGTCCGTTTGAAAAAAGTTCATCTTCATCGCGGAGCTCCGTCTGGGAGTCATACCGGCACCACCAGTACAAGCTTGCCGGAAGTTTTTTTTGCACATCTTCAATAAATGTAAACGCTTTCTTTTCTGGAAGCTGTAAAGCGAGCACAAGGTTGTCATTTATGAGTGTTGTCGTCCCCTTCAAAGACGAATAATGTGCAAGCGTCAGGGGATTATATAACTGAAACGGATGAGAATGCGGCTCGATGTAACCCGGCACGACATAGCTTCCGCTCAAGTCCGCGATTTCAGCTGCACCGCTGTTTTCCGGAAGCTTTTCGCCGACATAGACAATGCGGTCCGCATAAATCCAGATGTTTGCTGTCATCCATTTTTTCAAGACGCTATTTAAATACGTTGCATTTTTGAGTATAAGGTCAGGTGATTTTTTACCGTTCACAACAGCTATTTGTTCGCGGATCTCTTTGTTTTTCCAATGGTAGCGCTGGTGAGGCATCTCTCTTCCCCCATTTTTTGAAAGCCTTTTCTTTATACTAGCATACCTTACCTTTTAAAGCACTAAAGGGGTAGTAAAAATTATGTGAAGAATTCTCAAACTGTCTGAACCGACATAAATCAGGAGAAAGAAAGGAGTCATTTAACATGATCAGACCAAACATCGGCATTCTGAATGCCTTAATGAGAATTACAATGGGGTTAACGCTGTTATCATGGGTCACCGCCAGATTTATCCGGAGGCCGTACATGAACTCGAACATCTGGCTTGCCATGGCAGGGGCAATGAAAGTGGCTGAAGGCATCACCCGCTACTGTCCGGTGACGGCAATCGTCGAGCAGACAATGGAACGCGGCGATGACTACGCTTATGAGTTCGATTATGAAGGCGAGGAAGAAACGTACAATCCATCCTGAATCCGGCTCACAGGGCTGAGTTCCTCTCCAGTTGAGGAACTCAGCCTATTATTGCAAGCCAGCTTTGAAAGGAGATGCTTTTTATGGAATTCATATCAACGGATTTATATAAAGAATACGTGACTGATTATGCGTTCATCTATGCGACAATCATTGGCAGCATCGTTGCGATATTGTTTGTGTATGTCAGGAAGAAACGTGCGAAATAGCTTTCCGGCCGATGTCGGTCCGGTAAAAGACCGCATCAGACTGCAGTTTTTCCATTTCTTTATAGACATGTTCTTTTGCCTGCTGGAGGTTCGAGTGGCGTGCAGCGACAAGGAGTAGCCTTCCTCCGTTTGTCGCGAAGGCGTCTCCGGCTTTTTTTGTTCCGGCATGGAACACAAGCGCTTCTCCGGACACGTTTTCCACTTTCGGAATCGGGTTTCCTTTTTCATAGCTGCCCGGATAGCCTTTTGAAGCGAGCACGACACCGAGCACCGCATCGGATGACCAGCGGAGTTCGACCGGTTTCCCTTCCAGGACATCAAGCAGCACATCGGCAAGATCGTTTTCCAGCCGGGGCAGGACGACCTGCGTTTCCGGATCGCCGAAGCGGGCGTTGAATTCGATGACTTTCGGGCCGCCCGCTGTCTGCATCAGGCCGGCATATAAAATACCGGTAAATGATGCATCTTCTTTCACGAGGGCAGCTGCCATCGGTTTCACTATTGTTTCGACCGCTTCCTCTACAGCGGCGTCCGTGATTTGCGGGACAGGGGAGTAAGCGCCCATGCCGCCAGTGTTCGGGCCTTTATCATCGTCATATGCCCGTTTATGGTCCTGCGAAATAACCATCGGATAAACGGTGCTGCCGTTGACGAACGCCATCAGTGAGAACTCTTCGCCCTGTAAAAACTCCTCGATGACCACCTTACGGCTCGCTTCGCCGAACTTCTCGCCTTTCATCATATCAGCCAGCGATTCAAGTGCTTCTTCTTCCGTCATCGCCACTGTCACGCCTTTTCCGGCTGCGAGCCCATCCGCTTTGATGACGATCGGCGCGCCTTGATCTTCAACATAAGCACAGGCTTCTTCGTAGTCCGTAAACGAACGGTATGCGGCTGTCGGAATTTCGTATTTTTCCATCAGTTCTTTTGCGAACGTTTTGCTGCCTTCGATTAACGCGGCTGCCTTTGATGGGCCGAATACAGTAAGGCCCGCTTTCTGGAACCGGTCAACGATGCCGTTGATGAGCGGATCTTCCGGCCCGATGATCGTAAGGCCAACCTCATTTTCCTTCGCAAACTGGATCAATGCTTCCGTATCGGTTTCAGGGATCGGGACAAGCTCGGCCACATCTGCCATGCCGTCATTGCCCGGCGCCGCATACACCTTTTCAACTTTGCCGCTCTGCGCGGCTTTCCAGGCGATGGCGTGCTCGCGGCCGCCTTTGCCCACTACTAAAATGTTCATCCGTCTGCCTCCTTTCCGTTGATTAATGCTTGAAATGGCGAATGCCGGTAAAGACCATTGCGATGCCGTATTCGTCCGCCTTTTTGATTGAGTCTTCATCGCGGATCGAACCGCCCGGCTGGATGATGGCGGTCACACCAGCTTTTGCGGCCGCTTCCACAGTGTCGTCCATCGGGAAAAAGGCATCGGACGCAAGCGCGGATCCGTCCGCTTTTTCACCGGCCTGCTTCAGCGCGATTTCCGCGGCGCCGACGCGGTTCATCTGGCCGGCCCCGACTCCGATCGTCATTTTCTCTTTCGCCAGCACAATGGCGTTGGACTTCACATGCTTGACAACTTGCCAGGCAAGCTTCAAGTCGTTCCACTCGTCTTCGGTCGGCTCACGCTTCGTCGGCACGGAAATTTCCGCATCCTCAAAATCATAGCTGTCTTCTTCCTGGATGAGCAGGCCGCCGTGGATGGAGTTGAGCCGCATCTCAAAACGGTCTTCGCTGTTCAGGTCGATCGTCAGCAGACGCAGGTTTTTCTTGGATGTCAGGATTTCCAGCGCTTCTTCACTGAAGGAAGGGGCGATAATGATTTCAAGGAAGATCTCCTTCATTTTCAGGGCCGTTTCCGCATCAATTTCACGGTTGGCGGCGACGATTCCGCCGAAAATCGAAACCGGATCTCCTTCATATGCTCTGTTGTATGCTTCATTGATTGTGTTGCCAACACCGGTTCCGCACGGATTAGTATGTTTGATCGCAACAACAGCCGGTTCTGAAAACTCGCGCACGATTGCAAGCGCAGCGTCGGCATCATTAATGTTATTGTAGGAAAGTTCCTTGCCGTGAAGCTGCTTCGCTGCGGCAATGGACACGTCTGAACCGATCGGCGGCTCATAGAAGGCCGCATTCTGGTGCGGATTCTCACCGTAGCGGAGAGATTGTTTTTTCTCATACGTGAATGTCATGCTCTCCGGAAATTCCTCTCCGGTCTGTTCCGTTAAGTATTGGGAGATGAGTGCGTCATATGCTGCTGTGTGCCGGAATGCTTTAGCGGCAAGTTTTTTCCGCAGTTCTGCCGAAAGGCTGCCGTTTTGTTTCAGTTCTTCCAGCACGCTGCCGTAATCGGCCGGATCGACGACAACGCCGACATCGGCATGGTTTTTCGCGGCGGAGCGCAGCATTGACGGGCCGCCGATATCAATGTTTTCGATGGCTTCTTCAAATGAGGCATCCTTTTGTTCAATTGTTTGTTTAAAAGGATAGAGGTTGACGACGACCAGATCGATCGGCGTGATGTCGTGTTTCTGAAGCTGTTCCATATGATCCGGCTTGTCCCGCCGTGCAAGCAGGCCGCCGTGGATGTTCGGATGCAGGGTTTTGACGCGGCCGTCCATGATTTCCGGAAATCCGGTCACTTCCGATATGCCGATTACATTAACACCATTTTCTTCGAGGATTTTTTTCGTGCCGCCGGTCGAAACGACTTCGACACCCGCTTCGGTCAGCTCTTTTACAAATTCCACGATTCCGTTCTTATCCGATACGCTTACCAGCGCCCGTTTTACCGCCATTCTTTTCTCCTCCTTCAGGTGATTGGAACAATTTGTTCAGTGTCTCGGGATAAAGGCGATGTTCCACTTTCTGTATCTTTTTCTGCAGCGAGTCTCTCGTATCCTGTGCCGTGACTGCGATTGCTTCCTGCGCGATGACCGGTCCGGTATCCATGCCTTCATCGACAAAATGGATCGTGACACCGGTCTCTTTCACACCCTCATCGAATGCCTGCCCGATTGCATCAAGGCCTGGAAATGCCGGCAGGAGTGACGGGTGAATGTTGACGATGCGCCCTTCATACGCCTGCAGCAAGGTGGAGCCCACCAGGCGCATATAACCGGCCAGCACGACCCAGTCAGCTTCATGGTGACGGAGCTTCTCCAGTACTGCCGACTCGTAAGCGGCTTTGTCTGCAAAATGTTTCGGGGAAACCTCGTAAACAGGGATACCGGCGGCTTCCGCCCTGCTGACGGCTTTAGCCCCCGGCTTATCACACACGAGGAGAACCGGTTCGCCCTTCAGGCGTCCGGCTCTCGCTTCATCGATGATCGCCTGGACATTTGTGCCGCTGCCGGACGCAAACAATGCCATTTTCATCATGATTCGTTTCCCCCGGTAAAGACAAGCTGATCTCCTTTGATGACTTCGCCGATCTCATAAGCGGATTCGCCGAGTTCTCCGAACAAAGCGAGCGCCTTTTCGGCATCTTCCCTTGATACGGCAACTGCCATGCCGATTCCCATGTTGAAGATATTATACATATCGTCCTTTTTGACACTGCCGTGTTGTTCGACCATGCCAAAAATCGGCGGCACCGGCCATTTGCCTTCCTTGATTACTGCTGTCAGCCCGGCCGGAAGCATGCGCGGAATGTTTTCCACAAAGCCTCCGCCGGTAATGTGGGCGATGCCTTTCACTTCAACCTGCTTCATCGCTTCAAGGAGCGGCTTCACATAAATCCGGGTCGGCTCAAGTAGTTCGTCGCCGAGCACCCGGCCGATTTCATCGTAATGCTTGTGCAGATCGAGTCCGCCTTCTTCAAGAAGGGCCTTGCGCACCAGCGAATAGCCGTTCGAATGGATGCCGTTTGAAGCCAGGCCGATGATGACGTCCCCTTCCTTCACATTTTCCCCTGTGATCAGGTCCGATTTCTCAGCGGCGCCGACCGTAAAGCCGGCCAGGTCGTATTCTTCGATCTCATACATGCCGGGCATTTCTGCCGTTTCGCCGCCGACAAGCGCACAGCCGGCCTGTTCGCAGCCGTCCGCAATGCCTTTTACAATTGCTTCGATCTTTTCGGGAGCCGCCTTGCCGCAGGCGATATAATCCAGGAAAAACAGCGGTTCGGCACCCTGTGCGGCAATATCGTTCACGCACATGGCAACAGCATCGATGCCGATCGTGTCATGCTTATCCATCTGGAACGCGAGCATCAGCTTCGTGCCGACACCGTCCGTACCCGATACAAGCACCGGCTCTTTTAAGCCGAGCGCTGAAATGTCGAACATGCCGCCGAAGCCGCCAAGACCGCCGATGACTTCGCTGCGCATCGTCCGCTGCACATGTTTTTTCATCCGTTTCACAGATTCATAGCCTGCTTCGATATCGACTCCAGCCTGTTTATATGCATTTGCCATCCCTGTGCCCCGCTTTCTGTTTTTAAACAAACGTTTATTTACACTGTTTCTTTTTCATGAGGAAGGACCGTATCGGCAAAAATATCGGTCGGATACTTGCCGTTGAAACACGCCAGGCATTGACCCTTGTATTCGCCGTCATCCTTGCGCCCGATAGCGTTGACCATCCCTTCCGGACTTAAGAATGAAAGGGTGTCCGCACCGATTTCTTCCCGCATCTGTTCGAGCGTATGTGTCGCCGCGATCAGTTCAGACGTAGTTGACGTGTCAATGCCGTAGAAACAAGGGTTTTTGATCGGCGGTGAACTGATCCGGACATGGACCTCGGTCGCTCCCGCTTCGCGCAGCATTTTGACGATCCGGCGGCTTGTTGTGCCGCGCACAATCGAATCATCGACCATGACGACGCGCTTCCCTTCGACGATGCCGCGGACCGGCGACAGTTTCATCTTGACGCCCTGTTCCCGCATTTCCTGGGTCGGCTGGATGAACGTCCTGCCGACATAGCGGTTTTTAATCAGCCCGAGTTCATACGGGATGCCCGCTTCCTCCGCATAGCCGATGGCAGCCGAGATGCTCGAATCCGGAACACCTGTTACGACATCCGCTTCAATCGGCGCTTCCTTCGCCAGCTCTTTGCCGAGGTTTTTACGGGCGCTGTGGACGTTGATGCCCGAAATATTGCTGTCCGGCCTGGAAAAATAAATGTATTCCATACTGCAGATCGCACGGTTGGCCGTTGAGAACCGCTCTGACGTCATGCCGTCATCATTGATGATAAGCAGTTCGCCGGGCTCAACGTCACGGATATATTCCGCACCGACGACATCAAACGCACATGTCTCTGATGCCACGACAACCGCATCACCGATCGTGCCGATCGACAGCGGGCGCAGGCCGTGCGGGTCAAGCGCCACCATCAGTTCATTCTCGGTCATGATCAAAAATGCATAGGCGCCCTTCAGCATTTGCAGGGCATTGATCACCTGGTCCTTCAGCGTGATAAAACCGCTGCGCTTGATCAGATGCGCCAGCACTTCCGTATCGGAAGTCGTCTGGAAGATACTGCCCTGGCTCTCCAACTGGTGCCTGAGCGCATTGGCATTGACGAGGTTGCCGTTGTGGGCAAGCGCGAGGCCGCCTTTTTGCGAACGGAACACGAGCGGCTGCACGTTGGCAAAGCCGCCGCCCCCCGCAGTCGAATATCTGACATGGCCGATAGCCGCATTGCCGGGAAGGGCCTTCAGTTTTTCATCATTAAAAACTTCCGTGACAAGACCGAGCCCTTTTTCGTGAAGGAGCTGGTCACCATCATTCACGACGATGCCGGTGCCTTCCTGGCCGCGGTGCTGGAGGCTGTGGAGGCCGTAATATGTCATATGGGCCGCATCAGGATGGCCCCAAACGCCGAAAACGCCGCATTCTTCGTTTAACCCTTTGATTTCAGCAACCATGGGATCGCTCCTTTCCAGGCTTCCCTCATTTCTTCGACTTCGATGTCGATGAGCGGCTCCGGGCCGTCTCCTTTGATCGTAAAATGGCTGTCATCCGTTACGTGTCCGATAAGCTTTGCATCATCAACCAAAAGTTCAAATTCCGCCCGGCTTTCCGGATTGACCGATACGATGAAGCGGGACTGGCTTTCACTGAAAAGTGCCGTCACCGCTTCCCCGCTCACTTCAAGATCCGCGCCGAGGCTGTCATCGCCGTGCATCAGGCATTCTACCGCACCAATCGCAAGGCCGCCTTCGGCCAGGTCATGTGCAGACTGGACAAAGCCTGATTTGATGGCCTGCAGCAACTGCTGCTGCCGTTCTTGTTCAACTGCCAGGTCAATCGCCGGCGCCTTGCCGGAAATATCGCCTTCGATCAGTTTCTGCAATTCACTTCCGCCGAATTCAGGAGCCGCATCACCGATCATGTAGATCAGGTCACCGCTTTGTTTGAAATTCTGGGTCGTGATGTGTTTCGTATCTTCAATGAGGCCGACCATTCCGATGACTGGTGTCGGGTAAACAGCGCCTCCGTTTGTTTCGTTGTAAAGGGATACGTTGCCGCCGATGACCGGTGCATTCAATGTGCTGCACGCTTCACTGATGCCGTCGGCCGACTTTTCTAGCTGCCAGTAAATTTCCGGCTTTTCCGGGCTGCCGTAGTTCAGGCAGTCCGTAATGGCAAGCGGATTCCCGCCCGAGCAGACGATGTTGCGCGCCGCTTCCGCAACCGCGATTTTTCCGCCTGTTTCCGGATCGAGATAGATATACCGGCTGTTGCAGTCCGTTGTCATAGCAAGTGCCTTATTTGTGCCGCGCACGCGCAGGACAGCGGCATCCGAACCGGGGGCCACGACAGTATTCGTGCGCACCATGTAATCATACTGATCATAAACCCATTCCTTGCTCGCAATGGTCGGCTGCTTCAGCAGGCGTACGAACGTTTCCTGGAGATTATCGACCTTCGGCACGTTCTTCTCCATCGCCTGGAACGTTTTATAATATTCCGGCTCGGTGGAAGGCGGATGATATTGCGGTGCTTCTTCAGCAAGCGCATCAACCGGCGTTTCTGCGACCAGCTCGCCTTTATGGAACAGGCGCAGCACTTTCTCTTCGATGACATGGCCGATTGCGACCGCTTCAAGATCATACTTTTCAAAAATATCGAGGATTTCCTGTTCCTGCCCTTTTTTCACAACGAGAAGCATGCGCTCCTGGGACTCGGACAGCATCATTTCATATGGGGTCATGCCCGGTTCGCGCTGAGGGACGTCGTCAAGATTCATCTCGATGCCGAATCCCGCTTTGCTCGCCATTTCGCTTGAAGATGAGGTTAGCCCCGCCGCCCCCATATCTTGAATGCCGACGAGAGCATCCGATTTCACGACTTCAAGCGTCGCTTCAAGCAGCAGTTTTTCCATGAACGGGTCGCCGACCTGGACAGCCGGGCGTTTCTCTTCTGACGCTTCGCTCAGTTCCTCGGAAGCGAACGTTGCCCCGTGGATGCCGTCGCGCCCTGTTGAGGCACCGACATACATGACCGTGTTGCCGACACCGCTCGCAAGTCCTTTCTGGATATCCTTATGGTCGATCAGCCCGACACACATCGCATTGACGAGCGGGTTGCCTTCGTACGCTTTGTCAAACTGCACTTCACCGCCGACAGTCGGTATGCCGATGCAGTTGCCGTAACCCGCGATGCCGTGGACGACTTCCTCAAACAAGTACTTCACTTTCGGGCTTGTCAACTCGCCGAAACGCAGCGAATTCAACAATGCAATCGGGCGGGCCCCCATCGAAAACACATCACGGATGATGCCGCCGACTCCTGTTGCAGCGCCCTGGTACGGCTCGATTGCAGACGGATGGTTGTGGCTTTCAATCTTGAAAGCCACCGCCTGGTTGTCGCCGATATCGACGATTCCGGCGCCTTCGCCCGGTCCCTGCAAGACATGCTCACCCTTTGTAGGGAACTTTTTCAAGACCGCTTTCGAATTTTTATAGGAACAGTGCTCCGACCACATGACGGAAAACAGGCCGAGTTCGGTATAGTTCGGGAGGCGGCCGAGGATGTTTTCAACCATCGCGAATTCGGCATCCGACAATCCCATTTCACGGTAAATTTTCTCTTCTTTGATCTGATTGGCGTTCGGTTCAAGAAGTAACGACATGGGATTCCCTCCAGTTCTTCAGGATTGACCGGAAAAGGGCGAGTCCGTCGGCGCTGCCGAGCAGAGCGTCCGTTGCCCGTTCCGGGTGCGGCATCATGCCGAGAACATTGCCTTCTTCATTGATGATGCCGGCGATATCAGCAAGTGAGCCGTTCGGGTTTTCCCCGCTGTATTTAAAAACGATACGGTTATCTTCTTCTAATTGTTTCAGCGTATCAGCATCGCAGTAATAATTCCCTTCCCCATGTGCGACCGGGATTGTGATGACTTCGTTTTCTTCGTACTGGCCGGTGAACATCGTTTTGTTGTTGATGACTTCGAGCTGTACCGGCCGGCAAATGAACTTCAGATCACGGTTGCGCTTCATCGCACCCGGCAGCAGGCCTGACTCAAGCAGAATCTGGAAGCCGTTGCAAACGCCGAGAACCGGCTTTCCTTCGTCCGCCGCCTGTTTGACCGCTTCCATCACTTTTGAAAAGTGGGCGATTGCTCCGGAGCGCAAATAGTCACCGTATGAAAAACCGCCCGGAAGCAGCACAGCGTCATATTCAGATAAGTCATCAGCAGTATGCCAGACATATTCCACTTCTTCTCCAAGGCTGTCTTTAATCGCATGATACATGTCAATATCGCAATTGGAGCCCGGAAACACAATCACCGCAAATTTCATTGGGAGACAACCTCCTCGATTTCATATCGGTAATCTTCAATGACCGGATTGGCAAGCAATTTATCACACATTTCTTCAATGCGTTCCTCAATGTTTGCTGTATCATTCACTGTCAGTTCCATATACTTGCCGATCCTGACATCTTCGACTTCATCGTAACCCAGCTTGTGAAGAGAATTGTTCACAGCTTTTCCCTGCGGATCGAGGACCCCTTGTTTTAGCGTTACGTATACTTTTACCTTGTACATGCGATTCTCCCCCTCTTTTTTGGAACATGGCTAGTTGCAAATAATGCCTGGCAATTGCCAGGGACTTCAGATTCAGCGGACTGGATGCCCTGTCCATGAAGCAGATGATGATTTGATTAGTCGGTTTTTATAAAAAATCAACAATTTGATGTTTGGCCAGCGGCAGTTTGGGCGGGTGTGGGCCTCGTTTGGTTTCGGAATCGGCGGATTTGCGGGCCAGCAGGCTGGTTTTGTTCCGGCACGTGCTGGTTTTATGCTGTTTTTTCCGGTTTTGGCGGGAAGCGTGAGTACGGCAGGACTGCGTCCGGCTGGATTCGCGCGAGAACTTCGCTGTTTCGCGCCAAACTTGCCTGATTTCGCTCCGTTTCCGCCGGTTTTCACGCCTGGTGTGAATGCGGCAGGCGTGCAGGGGCCGGTTTCGCGCGGAAATCGTCACTTTTCACGCCTAACTTGCCCGATTTCGCGCCAAACTGCTCCACTTTCACGCCGAATCAGCTCTTTTTCACGCCAAAACGTACGTTTCACGCCGTTACCAGCAGGTTTCGCGCCGTTACCCGCGACTTTCACGCCAAGGATATCGAGGCCGAGTCACCGGGGCCGTTTTCGCGCTGAACCCACGACTTTTTACGCCGAACTTGCCCGGGTTCGCGCCGAACTGATCCTTTTTCACGCCGAATCGGCTCTCTTTCACGCCAAAACGTGCGTTTCACGCCATACCCAGCAGGTTTCACGCCGTTACCCGCGACTTTTACGCCGTTCACCACGACTCTCACGCCATGGCTATCACAGCCGAATCAGCTCGGAGCCGCTTCAGTTCAGCTGCTCCTTCTGCATAATCCTCCCAAGCAGCTTCTCATAAGCTTCCGTCAAGCTGCCGAGATTCCGCCGGAACACATCTTTATCGAGCTTTTCATTCGTGTCTTTATCCCAGAGCCGGCAAGTGTCCGGTGAAATTTCATCGGCAAGCAATAGTGTGCCGTCAGCCGTTTTGCCGAATTCAAGTTTGAAATCGACCAATTTGATATCGCGTTCGATGAAATAAGCCTGGAGGATGTCATTTACGTTCAGTGCCGTTTCTTTGATCGCCTGCAGTTCCTCATCTGAAGCCAGATCGAGCACTTTGATATGGTCGAGTGTGATCAGCGGATCGCCGAGGTCGTCATCTTTGTAGTAGAATTCAACGACCGGAAATGGCAGCTCTGTCCCTTCCTCGAAGCCGATGCGCTTGGCAAGGCTGCCGGCAGCGATGTTGCGGACGACGACTTCAAGCGGGACGATGCTGACTTTCCGCACCGTTTGTTCGGTTGCGGATATTTTTTCGATAAAATGGTTATCGATGCCTTTTTCCGTCAGCATCGCAAACAGAGCTGAAGTGATTTCGTTGTTGAGGCGGCCCTTGCCGGTTATTTGCGCTTTTTTGCCGCCGTTGAAAGCTGTCGCATCATCCTTGTATTCCACCCAGACAACTTCCGGCTCATCCGTTTTGTAAATGCGTTTTGCTTTTCCTTCGTACAGCTGCTCCAGCTTTTCCATCCTTCTCCCTCCAGGTGATCGAATAACTCCCGGCTGCTTACAGGCCGAGGCGGTCAAAAATCATATCGACATGTTTGATGTGATAGTTATAGTCAAAGCAATCTTCAATTTCAGCAGGGGACAGCTTTTCGGTAATCTGTTCTTCCCCTTCGACAAGCTGGCGGAACGGCACTTGCTTTTCCCATGCCTCCATCGCTTTCGGCTGCACGATATCGTATGCTTCCTCGCGGGCCATGCCTTTGTCGATCAAAGCAAGCAGCACGCGCTGGGAGTATATCAAACCGAGTGTCCTTTCCATGTTCCGCTTCATGTTTTCCGGGAATACAGTCAGGTTTTTCACGATGTTGCCGAAGCGGTTCAGCATATAGTTGAGCGCAATCGTCGCATCCGGCAGGATGACCCGCTCCGCGGATGAATGCGAGATGTCGCGTTCATGCCAGAGCGGCACGTTTTCGTAGGCCGTCATCATGTAGCCGCGGATGACACGGGCCATGCCGGTCATGTTCTCGGATCCGATCGGATTGCGTTTGTGCGGCATTGCGGAAGATCCTTTTTGCCCTTTTGCGAAAAACTCCTCGACTTCGCGGGTTTCGCTCTTTTGCAGGCCGCGGATTTCAACCGCGAACTTTTCAATGGAAGTGGCGGTCAGTGCCAGTGCGCTCATATAGTCGGCATGGCGGTCACGCTGCAACGTCTGCGTGGAAATCGGCGCCGGCCTCAGACCGAGCTTTTGGCATACGTACTCTTCCACAAACGGGTTGATGTTGGCGTAGGTGCCGACAGCTCCCGACAGCTTGCCGTATGCGATGCCTTCCACTGCGCGCTTCAGGCGCTCGAGGTTGCGTTTCATCTCTTCATGCCAGAGTGCGAGTTTCAGCCCGAATGTCGTCGGTTCGGCATGGACGCCGTGGGTACGGCCCATCATGACGGTATATTTATGTTCTTTCGCCTTGTCTGCAAGAATATCAACAAAGCGTTCGAGATCGTTTACCAGGATGTCATTTGCCTGTTTCAGCAAATAAGATAAAGCAGTATCGACCACATCGGTTGACGTCAGGCCGTAATGGACCCATTTCCGCTCCTCGCCGAGCGTTTCAGAGACCGCTCTTGTAAAAGCGACGACATCATGCCGTGTCTCTTCTTCGATTTCATGGATGCGGCTGATGTCAAACGACGCGTTTTCACGGATTTTGGCGACGTCCTCTTTCGGGATATCGCCGAGTTCCGCCCATGCTTCACAGGCGAGGATTTCCACTTCAAGCCATGCTTTGTACCTGTTTTCCTCCGTCCAGATTGCTCCCATTTCCGGCCGTGTATATCGTTCGATCATTCTGCATTACCCCCAATTTTTTGCGGTTCCTGTCCGATTGTTTTTTTGATCAAGTCTTGTGCTTTTTCGATTGCTTTTGCAAGATTGGTATTGAGAATGGTGTAATGGCCCATTTTCCGTTTTTGTTTCGCTTCCGCTTTTCCGTAAAGATGAAATTTGATATCCGAAAACTCGTTTAGATGCCGGATAACGTTTTCAAGGTCTTCCCCGAGGATGTTCACCATGACCGCCGGCTTCAGCAAGTCCGTCGGTCCGAGCGGCCAGCCGCAGATTGCACGGACATGCTGCTGGAACTGTGACGTCTCACATGCATCAATCGTATAGTGCCCGGAGTTATGCGGGCGCGGCGCCAGTTCGTTAATGTACACTTCGCCGTCTTTCCCGATGAACATTTCGACGCCGAGTGTGCCGATCATATCAAGGGAAGCTGCGATATGAAATGCGGCTCTCGCTGCTTTTTCTTTTATTTTATCCGGCACTCTTGCCGGTACGATGCTTTCAAACAAAATATTATCGCGATGGATATTTTCAGCGGCCGGGAAAGTCTTCACTTCACCGCACACGCCGCGGGAAACGATGACGCTCATTTCAAGGCTGAAGTCGACCCAGCTTTCAAGGACGCATTCTCCCTGGTCCAGAAGGCGTACAACCTCGCTGTCATTCAGATCGTTTTCGGTTTTCATCACAAACTGGCCTTTGCCGTCGTAACCTCCGCGGCACGTTTTCAACACGGAAGGAAAACCGATGTCTGCCGCCGCTTCAGTCAATTGCTCTTTCGTATTGACAAGGCGATACGGCGCCACTTTCACGCCGAGTCTTGTGAGTGCTTCCTTCTCCCTGCCGCGGTGCTGCGTGATTTCGAGAAGGTCATGGCCCTGCGGCACATACGTTTTTCCTTCAAGGAATTTGACGGTCTCAACCGGGATATTTTCAAATTCGTAAGTAATGATGTCACTGATTTTGGCAAGGCGCGCTGCCGCCCCAAGATCGTCATACGCCCCGATGATTTCGTAATCCGCAACCTGGGCACACGGTGAGTCTTCTTTCGCTTCAAGAACAGCGACCCTGTAGCCCATTTCCTTCGCTGAGACGGCCATCATCCGGCCAAGCTGTCCGCCGCCGAGAATGCCGATCGTCGCACCTGGTGCAATTATTTTATTATTCATAACGTATCACTGCTTTCCAGCACTTTTTGCTTCATATTCTCGCGCCTTGTTTCGAGACGGCGCTCAACCTCTTCATCTGTAACCGATAAAATTTGGGCAGCGAGCAATCCTGCATTCGTTGCGCCCGCTTTGCCGATCGCGACGGTTGCAACCGGAACTCCGCCCGGCATCTGCACGATTGACAGCAGGGAATCGAGGCCTTTCAATGATCGGGACTCGACCGGCACGCCGATGACAGGCAATGTCGTTTTAGCGGCAACCATGCCCGGAAGATGGGCAGCCCCGCCCGCGCCGGCAATGATGACCTTGAGTCCGCAGCCCCGCGCCTCTTCCGCATACGTAAACATCAAGTCAGGCGTCCGGTGAGCGGATACCACTTTTTTTTCATACGGAATTTTCAATTCGTCCAACATATCACATGCATGCTTCATCGTTTCCCAGTCGGATGTGCTTCCCATTATGATTCCGACTTTCGCAGCCATGGACCTCTCCTCCTTCACCAGTTATGATTTTCGTTTTTGAGATGAACATTCCTTTTTGTCCAGGCAAAGAAAAAAGCCCGTGACAAAATGCTTCTCACTATGCGAGAAAGCAATCTATCACAGGCTTCACCACCTTCAGACCCTAAAATTGGGCATAATAGACCCTCTCCCCCATAGTCCAGCTATTTACGGCAGCCGGGTAGAAACGTTTGGGCCATATTCCCAAATTTATATGAGGTAGAACTATTTATTCCGTTCAGTTGTCACCATAATAGTAACAACTGGAGTCCATTTCTGTCAACCAATAAATCGAACGTTAAAGGTCTTTAAGAAGTTAATGTTCGGTTTTTACTGTAATTTTCCTTCAAAAACAATTTTTCGTCCACATGGAATGACTTTTGTTTCGTTTCCTTCCGTTACTTCTTTAAAAATCGGCTCTTCCATCCGCCGCACCGGCATGTAGCCTTCCTGCTTCATCCGGTCGAGGCAGTCCGCGATCGTCTCGTTTTCCTTAACTTCAAATTTCATTTTCCTGCGCTTTTTACTGCTCACGTTTCAACCTGCCCTTTCGTACATTTTTCACCCAGAACCCGCCGTAAATTGTTTTCGGTTCATAGGCGATGATAAACGCTTTCGGATCTATTTCCTTGATCGAATGATACAACTGGAGTTCATACTTGCGCGGGGTCAAAATCTGCATCGCAAGCCGGTCCCCTTCAAGGCCGCTCGCCTGCCAGCTCGTCACCCCGTATCCTTTATCCCGGATTGCTTTTGCAATATCCACATCATAGCCTTTACTGATCACATTGACCGTAATGTAACCGAGCGCCAGCTTCTCTTCAATCTTCATGCCAACCACTACGCCAAGTCCGTAACCGACCGCGTATGCGACCAAATTCTGGATTTGATCGATGTTATCCAGCACAAGGCCGAGACCAAGAACATAAATGACAACTTCGAACATACTGATGAACGCGGCCAAATACCGCTGGCCCTTCAGCGTCAAAATCATCCGTATCGTAAAGAAAGAGACGTATACAATATTGACGACAAGAATGATCGCAATCATGACCAAACTATTTTCTAACAAATCATTACCTCCCACAATGGCAATCCACTTAGAGTAATCAATTATACAACGATTTTATCATAATACAATACCGGCACTTTTTTTCAACGGTCACCGCCGCTGGGCGGGCACACCCTGCGCCCAATTATCATATGATAGTTGACGGAGGGAGATGATGCGGATGCAAGGAATGGAACATACACGCGACTTGCAAAAATATATGAGCTCGTTTTTCGGAGAAGAATTTTTCGCCCAATTCCAGGGTATTTTCAATGATAAGTACCCGCCTGTCAATCTATACAAAACCGAAAACGAAATTCTGTGCCTGTTCAGCGTCCCCGGCCTCACGAGCATTAAAGATATCGAAGCCGTAACCGATTACCGCACACTCGATATCAGGGGAAAAGTCGAGTACGCCTATCCCGGATTCCACTTATATCACGACGAACTGTTCCAGGGCTATTTTGAACGGACAATCGAGCTGCCATACCCCGTCCGCAGCGACAGGGTCAAAGCGACCTACCACAACGGGCTGCTTATCGTTCAGCTTTACCGCCGGATAAACGGGCAAAAGGAAAAAACCCCAGTAGAGATTCTGGAAAAAGAAGACGATTGAAAGGTCACCAGCAGGCCGGGCCTTATTTTTTTTTGCCAATTTTAAACAAACGTTTATTTAACAGAAAGCTGGGAACATCTCATATGTAACTCTTTTATGGAGGTGTTCAACACGGCAGACCGTTTTAAAACTGGTGAAGAAGCACCGGAAAGCGGCAAGTACCAGTTTGACGGCTTCACTGAAGGAGATACTTCGGATGCAAACTTGACAGAAGATGAGAAAAAACTGGACATGGAAAAAGGGGAACGTTTCCCGCCGGTTCCATCCGTCAATAAAGGTGCATACTACGTAAAAGCATAAGAAGGAAAGCTCCGTACTTATTGTGCGGAGCCTTTTTCATGGTTCAGCCCCGCAAAAGCGGAAGTGTGCAGCAGCGGAATGAACCTCCTGATTTGATGATTTCTGTTATATCGACTTCAATGACCGTAAATCCCCTCGACCGCAGTTTTTCGTTCACATCGCTGTTCACCGGCAAACTGAACAGCATCTTGTTGCCGATCGACAGGACGTTCGTCCCGAGCGTGAATTGCTCTTCCTCACTCACTTCGATTAAATCAAACCGGCCTGACAAAGACCTTATTTCCTCTTCTCCGAGTGCAGGGGGGAATACGAGCGCTTCTGTCGGAGAAATGATATTGAACACACAATCGAGGTGAAGGTATTTCGCTGTAAACGGAACCGGCACGACTTCAAACCGGGGAAGAATGTTTTGCAGATGCATTGCCGCATTTTCATTCGTCCGGTCGCTGAGCCCCACATAAATCGTTTCCCGATCAATGATGACATCCCCGCCCTCAATCAAATCACCGATCAAGTTATAATAGGAGATGATTTCTCCCTCGAGCCACTCTTTTAAAACATCCTCTTCCCCCTGCCTTATTTCGCTTGCCATCCGGGCGACAAACATGATATTTCCGAGTGAAAAGCCGATATCGCGGGTAAACACCTGCTCCGGAAACTTTTCAAATGCAGGCAGAAGCACCACCTCGACCCCGTTTTCCTTCAGCTTCTCCACAAACACTTTGTGCTGTGCAAGCGCCCGCTCGATGTGAATGCCTTCATCCTTGAAATGTTTCTGCGTATCGTTGATCACATCCCGAATCGTCATATAGTGCGGTTCACACAATATCACTTTCTTCAACTGATCGTATTCACTGAAACAACCTGTCTTACTTTGCTGCCAGGACATCCAGTTTCCTCCTTTAAGTAAAAAAAGTATGTAAGTTGATGACGACTGTAGCGTTTTTTCTGAAAAAGCATATCTATTTTGGGATTGGAACGCTGTTTGCAAGCTTTTATTTTTCAATTTCAGGGATTTTTCTTTTTTATTTGTGTTTTATCTTTTAAAACAGGCGTTTTATTTTCAAATTCAGCTGTTTTTCTTTTTTTGTAAGGCTCTGTTAAACGCTAGTGTTGATTTCCGTTGCAGGTACTCGCTTTCACCCAAGGGCACAAGTGCGACATCCGTTTCTGCTTCCCTCCGGTCGCACTCACGGTGTCTTCTTTGCCGCGGGGCGGGCGGTGAGCCTCCTCATCGCTATCGCTCTTGCGGGGTCTCACCTGTCCCGTTAGTCCCGCCGGAGTCTCGCACCTTCCACTCCAATTAACTAGTGAAAATCAACATTGAGCTTTAACACAGCCTTTTGTAAAAGGCCGCCAAACGATTCTTACCAGCCGCACAATAAATTGAAGCCAGCACCACCTTTACTGCTGCGGCAATGCTGGCCTGTTTTACGGAAAAATCACTTTTTAATGAATAGCTGGGTCCAGTGGTAGCCGCGGCTATCCCCCTGTACGGCACCTACCCCGATATGGGTGATATCCTTGTTCAGGATATTGCGGCGATGCCCTTCGCTCTTCATCCAGGCATTCACCACTTCCTCTGCAGATGTCTGCCCGGCAGCTATATTCTCGGCTGCTACCGAGTAATCAATGCCAAACTGATCCAGCATTTGAAACGGCGACCCATACGTCGGCGAAGTATGGGAAAAGTAATTGTTCTGAACCATATCCTGTGACTTTTTCTCCGCGGCATCCGTCAGCTGCGTATCAGCCTGCAGCGCCGGCAGCCCATTCTGTTCACGCTGCTGGTTCGTCAGCGTGATTACCTGCCGTTCCACTTCACTCATGTCAGCCGCTTGATCCTGCTGATTCCCACGATTCGGAGCAGGCTGCTGGGGAGTTTCCGGAGCAGGCTGGGCCTGGCGGCGGTCCGCATCATTATTTGGAGCCGCGGCTTCATTTCTATCACGGTCCGGAGCCGTTCCTTGATTCCTGTCCATGTCAGGAATCACGAGCGGATTATATCTACCATCAAAATCAGTCGGATATTTTCCGGTGGTTCCCCATTTCATCATCCCGTCATCCCACTGCCGGGTGCCGCCTTCCCGGCCTCCGCCATCACCATCCCGGTCATAGGTTACATCCAGATAATCGGAGTCTTCCGGTCCCATTGCCGTGTTGCCATTACATGCCGTTATTAACACAGACAACATAAGTGCAAACAGTCCAAGCATTATTTTTCTTTCCATTATTGTGTGCCTCCCTGAAAATTCATTTTGCACCGTTACTATTTGCAAAAAATCAGTTCAGTATGCAAAATGACGGGCTGCAGTCACCGAAGAAAAAATTGGATGTCCCTGCGTCGGTAAAGTTCGGCTGGTTGGTCAGATTAAAAGTACAAACGCCTGGCTGGAGAAAAAGGGAAGCGGTCAGCCATGCCTGTAATGCTGTTATCCCTCTGATTAGACGACTGGCTTAGTCAGTATTTTTTACTGCAGTTCCTGTCTGAGAAGGTTTTTTGCTGCAGGATGATCCGCATGGTTGCGGGGGTAGTGGGTTTTACTAAAAAGCAGGTGCTTTTTATGTGAGAAAACCAGAAATCTGTTAAAGCGTCCTGTTTTTCTGTAAAGCAAAACCGGCAATTTGTCTTTTTATGAAAACGAACAGCCCGGGGTTGGCTGTTCGGGACAATTTTTGGTTTTGAGGGTTTGGTGGAAAATCTTTGCGGAATTCATGGTGTGTTGTGAAAGGGGAGTGCCAGGCATTCTCTGGAGGTCATCCAGTGGGTCAATTCCTGGCACTTTTTGCAATCCAAAAACATTTTGCAGGTGATGTTTATGTGGCATGATATAGAT
>NZ_LWBL02000042.1 GCF_001644195.2 Bacillus marinisedimentorum
CGCGAAAACGGCGGTGTTCGGCGTGAACCAGGCGGTATTCGGCGCGAAAACACGGCTGAACCGCGTGAAAACAGTCTCCCACATGTAATGCGCAGCCCTCTCCGCGCGAAAACAGTCTCCCTCATGTAATGTGCAGCCCTCTCCGTGTGAAAAGCAGCAATTTCGGTAAGAACACCCAGGTAATAGGCATGAAATAAAGCGGCTCCGGTTCGGAAAACAGGAATACTGGCGCGCGTGAAACCGGGCGGTTACCGCGTGAAACGCATGAGTTATGGCGTGAAAGCGAGGGTTTGGCGTGAAAAGGCAAGAGTTCGGCGCGAAAACGGCGGTGTTCGGCGTGAACCAGGCGGTATTCGGCGCGAAAACACGGCTGAACCGCGTGAAAACAGTCTCCCACATGTAATGCGCAGCCCTCTTCGCGTGAAAGCAGTTACTTCATTTTGTAATGCGCAGCCCTTCCGCGTGAAAACCGGCAGTTCTGGCATGAAACAGCTTGTATTGGGCGTGAAACCCTCGCTGTATCGCGCGAAACCGCACTAACGCCGAGCCAAACGACTGTACTCCCGCACATAATCCGCCAGCTTCCGTGCATATTCCTGCTATCTGGCCTGAACGAGCATCAAACAGCGATAGACAAAAGTGTCCTGCCTAAAATCCCCGCCTGAACACTTGGAACTGACCGGCCAGAGCGGAAACTCCTTTCATATGGCATGAAATTGCCTGAAAGGAAGCGGTTTCTCCTTCTGAAGAACACGGCCACACAAAATAAAAAGCCCTCCGCCGTCTTTTAAAGCAAGTCCGGCAAGAGGGGGAGTACCTGTTTCAGCTATTTTCATAAGGTTTCAATAAAGCATAAATTGTCTCAACATGAGGCAGGTTCACGCCTTTTTGCCGGCCGAGGCGCAGCGCTCCGCCTAGCAGGTGCTCCACTTCAATTGTCTGGCCTTTGCGTCGGTCCTGATGCATGGAGGATGTGGCTTCATCGGGGAAAGAACGGAACTTTTCCATTGCCTGCTCCACATGGTTTTCCGTCAATTCGATTCCATGGGCATGTGCCAGCTGCTTCATTTCCTCCAGGGCGGACTGGATTAAATCCATTGCCGCAGGATGGGAACGGACCGTGCCAATCGGGAAGTTTCCGGCTGCAGTTACACCGGAAAATGCGGTAATGAACATATACTTGTTCCATAGTTCGGTAAGGATGTCTTCAGATTGAATACCGTGCAGATTTGCTGTCTCATTCAGCTGCTGCAGCTGGCTGCAAACTTCTTTCTGGGAAGGATGGAGCGGTCCGAATACGAGATTATGGATGTCGCTTGTGTGAATGACATGGCCCATGTCATCCAGCGTTGCGATAATATAGACCAGGCCGCCGATGACCGCTTCTTCACCGAGTTCTTCTTTCAGAATATCCAGGTGCTCGATCCCGTTCAGGACCGGCAGCACTTTCGCTCCTTTTTCAGTCATTTCTTTCAACACGGAAAGGGTGCCTTCCAGATGGTATCCTTTAACAGCGAGGAAGACAATATCCACATGAGGCATATTGCCGGTGTTTCCGGCTTGAATGATGTCCGGTTCAGGCACAGTGTAGTCGCCTTTGACGCTATGTATAGACAGACCGTTTTCAGACAGCTGTTCCGCACGCTTTGGACGCACAATGTACGATACGTCGGCGCCGGCTTCCTGCCATCTACCGCCGAAATAACCGCCAAGGGCCCCTGCTCCCATAATTGCAATTTTCAACTTGATCGCTCTCCCTTTCTTTTTCTTAATCATACCATTTTCCGAATCATCAAAAAACGGACACTCAAACTTTAGTCTTAGAAATAATACAGACCAATTATGCGCAGACAGTTCACTCCTTTATATGATTTCAGCAGTGCCGGGGTTTTTTACAATGAAACTAACAACAAATTGAAAGGGGAATGACGATGAAACAATCGAAAACAGTAATGATCACAGGAGCATCAAAAGGGCTGGGGAGGGCACTGGCGCTGGCTTTTGCCAGGCAGAGGGTGAAGCTTGCCCTTTGTTCAAGGAATGAAGAGAACCTTCAGCAGGTGAAGGATGAAGCGGAAAAGTTCGGAGCGGAGGTTGTGGCGGTTGCGGCTGATGTCTCAAAGCCCTGGGATGTGGATCGGTTTGTATCGATTGCTGAGGCCGCTTTCGGGAAGATTGATGTATTGATCAACAATGCATCCATTTTCGGGCCGGGGCCGACACTTCTTGCTGATTACCAGCCGGAAGTTTTTTCGGAGGTGATGAATGTGAATGTCATGAATCCCTTTTTGGTGACAAAACGGGTTCTGCCGGGAATGCTGGCGCGCAAGGAAGGCTCCATCATCAATTTGACATCAGAAGCTGGAAAAACGGGTTTTGGCGAGTGGGGTGCATACGGCGTATCAAAGTTTGCGGTCGAAGGGCTTACACAAACGTGGGCGGATGAACTGGAAGGAACAGGAGTCCGGATGAATATGGTCGATCCCGGGGAAATGGATACGGATATGCATGAACAAGCGGTGCCCGGGTGTGATTATGAGCTTGCAGATCCGAAAGATTGTACGGGTGTCTTTTTGTATCTTGCATCTGCTGAAGCGTATGAGGTGAACGGCCGGCGGTTTGAGGCGCAGGTTTCGGCCGGGGAAGAGGTGCCGTATTATGGAAGCTGAAATACAGAGCTTTCAAATCCCGGATCACTTGAACGCTGCCGTTCCGGCCGAAAAACGCCTAAATAAGACAAGGGATGATGTCAGGATGCTTGTTCTCGGCCGCCGCACTGGCCACCGGATTCATGACCATTTTTACAGTCTTGTGAACTACCTGGAAGCAGGAGATGTCCTTGTTCTGAATAACAGCCGGACAATACCTCCCGTTTTAAAAGGGATGCAAAACGGCAGGGTGATTGAAACCAGACTATCAAGACGCATTTCCAATACATGCTGGGAAGCATTTTTGCCGGGAAAAGTGGTCAGTGCGGGGGAACCGATTCAATTTCCCGGCGGTATCAAGGCAATTGCCGCGGGAAAAGGAAGTGAAGCTCCGCTTGTACGCCTTCTTTTTTCCGAAGGAGGTCCGGCACTCTGGAATATGATTTATAAATACGGGGAACCGGTCCGATATGAATATATTGATAGCGATTTGCCGCTCGATACTTACCAGACCGTATATGCATCAGTACCGGGGTCTGTGGAAATGCCTTCAGCTGGAAGAGCGTTCACCTGGAAACTGTTGAACGGGCTTCAGAAAAAAGGTGTGAAGATCACGTTTTTGCAGCTTCATGCCGGTCTGAGCTACTATGAAAACAACCGATGGCCCGACCCGGGCAGCCGCCCTGAATCTTATCATATTCCGGCAGAAACCGCCCAACTTATAAATGAGGCAAGGGAAAAAGGAAAGAGGATCATCGCAGCAGGAACAACCGCAGTACGGGCACTGGAGACAGCGGCGGCCAGAAATGGGACCGTCAAAGCAGGCGGTGGAGAAACAACGCTGTATATCCACGGGGATTACCGGTTGAAGACGGTTGATGGGCTTTTAACGGGCTTTCATGAACCGGAGGCGAGCCACCTTCACATGCTCACAGCATTCGTAAAAGAAGGCAGGTTATTAAAGACATACCGTGAAGCATTACAAAAAGGATATCTATGGCATGAATTTGGTGATATGAATCTTATTTTGCCGGAGGTGGACCAGTAATGAAGTGGCATCATGCCGGAATAGAAACGGAGTGCCTGGATGAGTCGGCGGCCTTTTACAGTGCCATGTTCGGGTTCCACAGCGTAAAACGCCTGCAGCTGCTGGGTGAATCATTGATTTTCATGCGTATTCACGACATTACGATTGAACTTGTGGAGCGTACGGCTTCTCATGCCGGAGGAGGAAGTCCCGTTCATCTTGCCTGGGAGGTTGATGATCTGGATCGTGAAATGGAAGCCCTGGAGAAGAAAGGATTAATCCCATCGGAAGGGCCATTCGCTGCGGAGAATGGGTGGAAAGTCGCTTTTTATGAAGGGCCGGGGGCAGAAGTGATTGAGCTGGTGGAAACAAACAAATAAAAATGATGAAGGTCAGGCATAAGCGCTTGATCTTTTTTATTATTATAGAATATCAATATTATGATCTTTTTAAAGGGCATAATTAGGGCCGTAACGGTGAAAGTGTTGATTTTATTATATTAGATTACTTATAGTTACTAATTCATATAACCTGGTTATAATTATGCATTGAAAAGTAAAAGAAACGCTGATAGGATGAGAATAGCTGACAAACCTTTACCTGAATCAGATCAAGATTAAACGTTTTGATCCAAAAAAATCCGGGAATAATTTGGTAGCTAATTTACCACACTGATATACAGAAGAGGAATAGAAGGGAGTTATCTTTGTGAAAGATCTTCATACGTTTGGCTGGTATGCAAAGCGTCTCACCCCGCATCTTCCGAAATATGCGTTCAAACCGGTTCCAGCAAGGCTCTGGGGTGGACTGGCTTATCTGGCGATTGTTGTAGCAGGCATCCTGGCAATCGGGGTGTTCGACCTCCATATCACATTGAATCTCGGAATTGCAATTGTATTGGGGGCAAGCTTTGCCGGAATGGGATTTCTAGGACACGAAATTTTGCACGGAACCGTTGTCAGAAAAGCATGGCTCCGCAACTTTCTAGGTGCTGTGGCCTTCTGGCCATTGAGTACTGGCCCGCGCTTATGGAGAAAATGGCATAACCTGACCCATCATGTTCACACTCAGAATGAAGAACATGACCCGGATGCATGGCCGACTTTGGAGAAGCTTGCGCAAAGCCGCATGCTTCGCTGGATTTATCGGCTGCCGTTTTGGGTGCGTGCCATTTTCGGGTTTTTGACACTGTCCATCCAGTTCACCGCCCATTCTTTTCACATGTTCCTGGTTTACATTAAGGAATTTAATCCCAAGAAGCGGCCTGCCGTCTGGTTCCAGTTTATTCTGCCGTGGGTAACCTGGCTGGGATTGATGTTTTGGATCGGACCGGTAAAATGGCTGTTTGCTTTCTTGATTCCGTTACTGATCGCGAACTTGATTGTTATGGGGTATATTTCTACCAATCACAGGCTGAACCCAATTACCCCTGTGAACGATCCGCTGGCAAATAGCCTGAGCGTTACTGTACCGAAGTGGGTGGATGTTCTGCATTTTAACTTCTCTTACCATACAGAACATCATGTTTTCCCGGGGATGAGTCCAAAGTATTATCCAATGGTAAAGGAACAAATAAAACGGATGTGGCCGGAGCGTTATCATGAAATGCCGATGGGCCGGGCATTGACCGCCCTTATCAAAACACCGCGAGTGTATTACAGGGAAAAAGACCTTGTCGACCCGCGCGGACAGAAAGTATATGGGTCACTTGGCCATGGATTGGACCCAGTGAAAATCAAGCCGCAAAAAGGAAGCATCAAGGAAACTGCAAGCAAGCTGAAAATCCAGCGCCAAAAAGAAAAACTTCAATAATCGAAATCAAAAAAGCCCTGTCCGGGAGAAGTGATCACCGGGCAGGGCTTTTTTTGTTTCCGTATAGGAGTATTAATTGTCAGCAAGAAAGTGTTTCGATGCTGCGTCCAATTTTACAATATAGATAAGGGCAGTTACGTCTTTGTCTGCGCCCGAAACTCGCCATCCGGCGGGTTTTTTATTAATGGTTTTTTGAAAGAGTGACTGCGTCTGTACTCCAGGACCTGATATCTACTTCAGATTCATCAACATTTGCAGGCCTTTAAGACTATGAAGACAAGAATAATTAGGTATTTTGTAAAATTTACAATTTTTTTGCAGTGCAATAGAGTTAGTGGTGAAGTATGGAAAAAATTACTTTGGGAGGGAAAACGATGAAAATAAGATCAAAAGTAATGACAGCAGTTCTATCTGCTGCCCTCGTTGCAGGAAGTTTTGCGGGCGTTACCGGCCTTAATAAGGATTCCGCTGACGCGCTCGGCAAAAATGAGAACGCTTACCATAAAAAACCGAAAAACGTGATTGTCATGGTCGGTGACGGAATGGGACTGGGCCAGATTGAAGTGGCAAGAATGATGGAATACGGCAAAGAGGGCACGCTTAATATGGAAAAACTTGAAAACGTTGCGTTAATGCGTACATATTCAGCGAACAACTTTGTGACGGATTCAGCAGCGGCCGGCACTGCAATTGCGACCGGCACCAAAACGAACAATGAATCAATCGGTGTCGATGCTGATGGAAACGAAGTTGATAGTATCCTGGATTTGTTTAAAGCAAATGGCAAAAAGGTTGGCGTCATTTCCACCAACACGGTAACAGACGCGACTCCCGCTGCGTTCACGGCAAGTGTCGCAAACCGCTGGAGCGGCCAGGAGGAAATTGCCAGGCAGATGCTTGCCAATGAGTATGATGTACTTCTTGGCGGGGGAGCAAATTATTTCAGCCCAAGAAAGCAGGAAGGGGTAGATCTGGTTCAAGAGTACGAACAGAAGGGTTACACCATTGCGACTGACAGGGATGAACTGATGCAAGCCGGCACCCCTGACAAACTGCTGGGCTTGTTTAATTCTTCTTATATGAATTACAAGCTCGATAAAGATGAAATGAATTCGAATGAGCCGACGCTGAACGAAATGACCGATAAGGCGCTTGATGTATTGTCGCAGGATAAAGACGGATTCTTCCTGATGGTAGAAGGCGCACGGATTGACCATGCTGCCCACGCCGCTGATATGGCGGGGGTTTGGAAGGAAACAATCGAATTTGATAATACGGTAAAAGATGTTGTGAACTGGGCAAAACAGCGTAAAGATACACTTGTTGTCGTACTTGCCGACCATGAAACAATGGGTATTTCCGCGGTTGAACCAATGAATATTGAAGCGCTTAAGGAAATTGAAGTTTCTCCGGAGTACATGGCTGCACAGCTTGTCGAAGATGATGCGACAGGAGCGTTTACGGAAGAGAGTGTCAAAGAAATATTCGCAGAGTATGCAAACATTAGCCTGACAAATGAACAGGTTGCCAAATTCAATGAAAACGTAAAAGACTCAGATGGCAAAGTTTATGCAGCATACCGTGTCGGCTGGGAAATTGGAAGTGTCATCGCCGACCATTATGAAGCGGGTGTAGTGGACAGAGAAGTAAGGGAGCAAAGCTCGACCGGAGGCCACACCGGCAACATGGTCCCTGTTTTTGCTACCGGCGCAGGGAGCCTGATTTTTGAAGGTGTCCTTGATAATACCGAAATCGCACAGCTGATCGCTGATGCCGCCCGGCTGAAAGCAGGCAAAGAAGAAAAAGCCGGTAAAAAGGTATCGGCTGGTTTCGAGCTTGAAAATTTGAAGGAAGTATTCGGAATGACTGACAATGCAGCGGCAGAACTCAGCAACTAAATGAAGAAGAGGAACCGGTCCGGAGCGGGCCGGTTTTTTGCTGTGCAGAAAATTGTCAGCAAGGAAACGCTTTGGCGCAACGGACAACTTTAGAATATAGATAAAACAATTGCCCGACTGTTTAGAAAAAAGGCCTTGATATTCACAGCCGGAGCCCGCATTTTATCAAAAAAAGAAAAACAGCCGAATTTGAAAAATATTGCTCTTTTTAAAAGAAAAAACCAAATAAAAAAAAGAAAAACGGCTGGATTTGAAAATAAACCAATCAACAGCAGCCCAACCATGAAAAATATTGTTCAAGTTACTTCCGCTCATTCCCAACCAGTTATCTCTCCCGCTTTTTTGGGTAGAGGGTATTACAACATCTGTGCGGGAGGTATCGATGTGCTGATTGTAATCGTCGTTCTTATTTTTGTCTCAGCATTTTTATCAGGAAGTGAGACTGCCTTGACGGCAGTGAACAAAATGAAGCTCAGGACGAGGGCGGAAAATAATGATAAAAAGGCGAAAAAGCTCCTTGATCTTGTTGCCGAACCGGATAGGATGATCACAAGCATACTGATCGGAAACAATATTTCGAATGTCCTGCTGCCGACACTTGTCACAATGGTAGCTCTTCAATATGATTTCAGTGTCGGTGTGGCAACCGCTATTCTGACAGGCGTCCTAATCCTGTTTGCGGAAGTGACGCCTAAGTCGGTCGCTGCCACTTTTGCAGATAAAATTTCCTTCCTGGTGGCCCCTATCATCGGAGGCCTTGTCTGGCTGCTGACGCCACTGACCTGGCTGCTTTCAAAATTCACTGACCTCATTATAAAAATGATTTCGAAGGGGAATGCGGAGAAAGCTTCTTTCTCAAGGGAAGAATTGAAAACAATGGTGGAAATCGCCTCTGTTGAAGGGACGTTTGAAAAAGAGGAATCCAAACGTATCAAAGGTGTCCTCGACTTTTATCACAGGAATGTCCTGGATGCGATGAAAACACCGCGGCTCGATATGGAAGGAATCCCTTATGATGCCACGTATGATGAAGTACGCAAGATTGTCATGAACAGCAAGCATAACCGCTATCCGGTCTATAAAGGAAATATGGATACGGTAGCAGGGGTTTTCCAGGCAAAACGCCTGCCTGAATGGTCTGTACAGCCTGAGTTAACATTGGAAGATTTCACAGATAAGGCCCTGTTTGTCGTCGGTTCGGCGTCAGTTGAAAAAGTGTTTAAAATGATGCTTAAAGAAAAGCAGCAGCTTGCTATCGTCGTGGATGATTACGGCGGAACAGACGGACTCATTACGAGCGAGGATATTATCGAGGTAATGATTGGCCAGGAACTTGATGACGGCCAGGATGAAGTGCTCATTGATGAAGTGACCAATGACCATATCGTCTGTCACGGGCACCTTCCGCTCAGGCGGTTAAATGAAGTATTCAAAACGAGAATTCCTGAGGAAGAGGATGTTTTATCCGGTTTCATCTTTAAAGAGCTTGGCCATATACCTGAGAAAGGGGAAGAGTTTGATTTTCATCATCTCCATTTTAAACTGACAAAGGTGGAAGGAAACAAGATAAAGCAAGTGAAAATCACGAAAGAGGCTGTGGAAGAAGATGATGAAATCTAGCTGTCCTCCGGGCACGAGCCTTTCGAAGGTTTTAAGCCCGCTTGATAGGCTATAATGAAAGAAAACGTAATGTAAGGATGAAAGCTGTGTTCGATCCGACTGTGTATGAAAATTTGAAAGTTATAGTAGAAGGTGCTGTCTATGATTTGGACCTGGAAGGGCCATTGACGGTCAAGAGCCGGGCGGATAATGTGGACCTTGCTTCTTTTTCAAGACTGTATGAGGTTGTTTTTCAACATGAAGAGGCACCAGGCATCTCAGCGAAACTATCGCTTCACGCCGATGTGGAATCATTTACGGATGAGGTGATTCACCAAAAAGAGCAGGCAGGCTGCAATCTGTCCATCTCCTTTTATACAGGGCAGAAACATGTGGAAACGTGCGGGCTGATTGAAAAAAAGCTTGAAAAAATCTGGTCGGGAAGACCAAAGATCACACAGAAACTATCGTTTATCTACCAATCTGAAAACATGTATCAGAATCTCATTATCATAAATTTTGGCCGCCGGATCACGGAAGATCAGATTGACGATATTCCATCTTTGCTAGAGCATACGATGGAATCGCTTAAGGGAATCAGCAAGATAATAAAAGAGGATTAAAGAAATAAAAAAGGGCGGTTCCTTTATCGGAACCGCCTTTTTTATGGGGAAGAAATCATTTTTGGCGCGGTGTCAACGGTTTAGTCGATGTTTACTGCAGGCAGGCAGCTGATTCCGCAGAAGCAGTTCAAGTCTACTGTGAGGCAAACGCCAGTCGCTTCAAGTGACCGGATTGAATTACCCGGGAACTCGTCGCACGGGTCGGAAGAATTGCACTTGCTGCCCTCAGATGCAGAAGGTGCAGCAGTACTTGTTTCAAGCAGTTCAATTACCGCACAGCAATCGTCATCCACTGACTTTACGCGGAACACAAAGCCTTGAAAGCAATTGAGGAAGGTATTTCCGCCGGACCTCTCCCTTTTTACGCCGAAACCTTCAAAAGGTTTGCAGTCTCCTTTACAGAATAGGATAAAAGGTACGGTATTGAAGTCGCTTACCGGTGATGTTCCAAGCAAGTCACGGATGGAGCGGTCGCAGCTGACATCGCAGCAGTCATCTAAGAGTGAATCTTGTACGCTGGCGATTTCTCTCAGTTTGTCACAGACGCAGTTTTCACCTTTGCTACAGCTCATGTTAAGAATCATCTCCTTTGGTATTTTTTAGTCTTGCACTAACAGACTATGGAAAAGGAGATATTTGGTATGGGGAAATGTCCATAAACTTAAAGATTATATGTGAATGCATCCAAAAATGTGCTTGTATCCCGGGATATTCGTGGAAAAATGGGCAGGATGCCTTTGAGGAAGCGGATGCCCGCACGATTAAAAAGCTTATTCGGTGGGTACTTCATAGATAGAGAGGAGAGATCAGGTTGTTTTTTGATACATGGACAGACATCGGCCGGCTGGTGATCGTTTCAATTCTCGCCTATTTTGCCCTTGTATTTCTGCTCCGTATATCCGGAAAACGGACACTTTCAAAGATGAATGCATTCGACCTTGTTGTTACAGTCGCCATCGGTTCGACATTAGCGACCATCCTGTTGAACAAAAAAGTATCCATTGCGGAAGGGTTGACCGCGTTTGCCATGCTTATCGGCCTGCAGTACATTGTCGCATGGCTATCAGTCAGATCGAAGACGGTCGGAAATTTGATTAAGGATGAACCGCAGCTCCTATACTATGGAGGCATCTATATCCGTGATGCCATGAAAAAGGAGCGTATACTCGATGTGGAAATTCTGCAGGCTGCCCGTACACAGGGGGTTGACAGCATGAAAAAGGTTGAAGCTGTTGTGCTGGAAACAGATGGGAGCATATCGATTATTAAGAAATCGGATAAAACAGGGAAAAGCACACTGGATAACGTGGAAGGTGCCAGATAGTATTTGGAGCGGCAGTAGAAAAAAGGCATTTGAAAACGATAGGAATACATGGCAGAAGAAGGAAAGATCTTCTGCTTTTTATATTGGTTAAAAACGGGAAAAGGTTAGCGTAAAACGAACCTTGAGGAAACTTGTATCACTATCATTATAAATTTCCAGGTATTATTTTCGGCGACGGAAGGAGAGGAAAATATGGGAGAAGAAAGTAATGAGAATCAACAGGAACAGCAAGATAAGGACCCGGATCTTTATATCCCCCTCGGGAAACATGAAATCATCATTAACCGCCGCTATGAGTTTTTATATTACTTGAACGATTTTTTGATATCCGCTGGTTTTTTAACCGGCAGTATTCTATATCTGAATAAGGAATTACAAGTCTATGGTACGTGGTTATTCATTTTCGGCAGTATACAGCTGCTGATCCGGCCGCTTATTCGTTTAAGCCGAAAAATCCACCTGACAAGGGTGAATTCAGATATAGAGGACAGCACCAATAGACATACGTATCACTAACCTGCCAATTATTGCTAAAAAGCATCAGGAAGTGTGCGCTTTGCTTTTGAATAAGGTGATGGCTGTATTTTTTTTGAGGAAATTTCCCGGGTAATGAGGATATTGATCAGATAAAAAGAGAAATCGCAGAAGACTGTCTGGAAATAGCAGGCAGTTCTGCGGAGAAACAATAAAATCAGCGCAAAAAACCAAGTATGGAATCACAGGGATTTTATGGATGGAATAAGTCCTATAACGAAAAAGAGCTGAGAGTCTTTAACTCTGAGCTTTTTTCGTATTGATGGCTGTGTGATTAATCATTGAATACAATTGTTGTTCAGCCTGGGCAGCAGTGATTTTATCCGCACTACCTGAATTACTTGGGAAAACGGGCCAGCCTTGTCAATGCGCCTCTGCCTGCCAAACGTCATCAAACATTTGCTTAACCATGATTGTCAATTGCAGAGTTATCTTCCCTCGATACTATTCCAGGTCTTGCCGTCCACTGAATTTCTGACCGTATACCCCTCTACAGCAGAACTTTGACCAGTGCCGTTTTCGATACTTTCCGGCAATGCACCAAAACCAGAGTCAATTACATCCTGAATAATTGCCGGATTATCCGTTTCCTTGCGTACGGATTGGATTTCCTGCTGATATAAAGCCTGTTTCCGCTTGCGTGCCATCATGACATTCCTCCTTCAAATAGTGTGGGATGTTTTTTAGTATGCAGAAAAATGCACCAAGCATACGATTTGGTCAGCAGAAAAAAGTGTCTTTCATGCATGTAAGCTGCCGGCAAAGCAAATAGTAAATGTAGACATTGCCGCCAAAGGAGAAACGCCTATGGATAAAATTGAAGTGAGGAATATTACGAAAATCTTTGGTTCCAATCCAAAGGAAGGACAAGAAAGACTGGGAAAAGGCCAGTCAAAACAGCAAATTTTAGAGGAAACCGGTTTGACTGTCGGGGTGAATCAAGCTTCCTTTACAGTAAAACAAGGAGAATTCTTCGTCATCATGGGGCTGTCCGGCAGCGGTAAGTCAACGCTTATCCGATTAATTAACAGGCTCATTGAACCTACAGGAGGCGAAGTGCTGATCGACGGAGAGGATATTACCAAAATGGATAAGCAAACTCTTTTGAAAACAAGAAGGAAAAAGCTTGGAATGGTTTTTCAGAAGTTTGGACTGCTTCCGCACCGGACTGTCCTTGATAATGTCGAATTCGGCCTTGAAATTCAGGGGTCTTCTAAAGAAGAGCGGCAGGAAGCGGCACAGAAATCGATAGAGGCAGTTGGGCTGAAAGGATACGAGGGGAGCTTTCCGAGTGAATTGAGCGGCGGAATGCAGCAGCGGGTGGGGCTTGCAAGGGCCCTGGCCAGTGATACAGATATTTTGCTGATGGATGAAGCTTTCAGTGCACTTGATCCATTGATTCGTAAGGAAATGCAGGATGAAATCCTAAATCTGCAGAACAAGCTGCATAAAACAATCATATTTATTACGCACGACCTGGATGAAGCATTAAAGCTTGGTGACCGCATTGCAATCATGAAAGATGGTGTCATTGTCCAAATCGGCACATCAGAAGAAATCCTTGAAAACCCGGCAAATGAATATGTTTCAAATTTTGTGGAGGATGTAGATCGCTCCAAGGTGCTGGTCGCCTCCAACATCATGAAAAAGCCGGATGTCATCACTACGTGGAAGGATGGTCCGCGTGTAGCGGTCCGAAAAATGGAAGAGGCCGGCGTGTCCAGCATTTTTGTTGTTGATAAAGATAAAAAGCTTAAAGGCCTGTTGACGATTGATGATGCTGTGAAGGCCATCAATGAGAATAAGTGGGTTGAGGATTCACTTGTCCATGATTATCACGTTACTTCACCCGAGACCCCACTTAATGATTTATTCGCTCTGGCAGCAGATACGAAATATCCGCTAGCGGTTGTAGAGGATGGCCAATTAGAAGGAATTATAGTCAGGGTATCGATTCTGTCGGGATTAATTTTAGGTAAAGAGGAAGCGGGGGTGGAAAACGGATGAACTATTTCGACTTGCCGCTTGAAGAATGGACAAATTCGTTTGTGAATGATTGGCTTATTCCTGTTATGGGCGACTTTTTTAATACTGTAAGCAACATTATCGGCTGGTTTGTCGAGGCTGTCACCAATCTGTTCACTGTCTTGCCTGCTGAAGTTATGGCCCTTGTTTTAATCGCTCTGTCGTGGAAATTTGCGGGAAAAGGGGTTGCTCTTTTTACACTTATCGGAACTTTGTATCTCGGAGCCGTTGATTTGTGGCCGGATGCCATGCAGACGCTTGCGGTTGTCATAGTTGCGACACTGTTTTCAATTATGCTCGGTGTCCCGATCGGCATTCTGGCTGCCAAATCTGAAGTGATCAACAACATCGTGCGGCCCGTGCTGGACTTTATGCAGACATTGCCCAGTTTCGTCTACTTGATACCGGCGATTCTCCTTTTCGGTCTGGGTGGTGTTCCTGCTGTCATTTCAACTTTCGTGTTTGCAACGCCGCCGGCTGTACGTATGACAGCACTTGGGATCAGGCAGGTCCCATCAGATGTGGTGGAGGCGGCCCGGGCATTTGGTGCGACCTCGTGGCAGCTCCTTATGAAAGTCCAGCTGCCGATGGCAGTACCGACCATTATGGCAGGCGTTAATCAGACGATCATGCTTGCCCTGTCAATGGCCGTCATTGCCTCGATGATTGGGGCTCCAGGCCTCGGTTCAATTGTTCTTGCCGGGATATCGAGCGTCAATGTCGGTCTCGGACTTGTCGGCGGTTTGGGTATAGTCGTGCTTGCGATTATACTTGACCGGATTACGCAGGGTCTTGGTGAGAAAAGTTAAAAAGAAGGAGATGAAGATATGAAAAAATATTGGATGTTAAGTTTTGTTTTCTCTTTAGCTGTTTTCATTAGCGGCTGTGCAGCCGGTAATGAGGAAGGAAATGGCGGAGGAGAAGAAGCGGCGGACGGAAAAGATCAGACGATCACGTTTGGTGTGACACCATGGACAAGCACTGTCCCGCCGACAAAGATTGCCCGTGCCCTTTTGGAAGACATGGGATATACAGTGAAAGAAATTAAAGCAGATGCAGGCGGTGTCTACACAGGGCTTTCCAGAGGAGATATTGATGTATTCATGGATGCCTGGCTGCCTGATTTGCACAGAAACTACATGGACAAGTTTGGGGAAAACATTGATGATACATCTGTCAGCTATCCTGACGGGGAACTCGGCTGGGTTATCCCTTCATATGTGGAAGGTATAGAGTCCGTAGAAGACATTAAAGGACAGGAAGACAAATTTGACGGAAAAATTTACGGTATTGAAGAAGGGGCCGGAATGACAGTCACCTCTAAAGAAATGATCGAGGATTACGGGCTAGACCTTGAATATGTAGCATCCAGTGAAGCGGGGATGCTGGCAGAGGCCTCACGGCTGATGAAAAATGAAGAACCCGTCATTTTTCTCGGCTGGCGGCCGCACCCGATGTTTGTTGATTATGACCTGAAAGTCCTGAAAGACCCTAAAGAGTTTTTTAAAACTTCCGAAGTCCACGTCCTTACAAACAAGGAGCTGAAGGATAAAGCACCGGAAGCATACGATTTCTTGAGCAATTGGAATATCGATGTGGGCGATATAGAAAATATGATTGTGGAGATAGACAACGGCAAAGAACCTGAAGAAGTGGCCCAGGGGTGGATCGATGCCAATAAAGAAAAAGTGAATGAAATGAAGCCTGAATGAAAGGGAACCTGGCTGGTGTGGGACTGGCCAGGTTCCCTTGTTTCATTATTAAGAAAATTTGTATTTTAGCAAAAGAAACACTTTCGTAATATTTTTTCGTCCTTATGTGTTTACAAAGCATTCTATCCCTATTATAATCCCGTTGTTATCATATTTAATCGTGATGAAAGCGGGGGAAAAGATTATGCTGAAAAACCTTCAATCTCTAACACTTCTCCATCTAGGCGCATTTTTAGTTGCAGTGAACGTTCACTTCATTCTCTCGCCTAATACACTGGCAACAGGAGGAGTCAGCGGACTTGCCATTCTTTTGAATGATTTGGTGCCGGGTCTTACCATCGGGGCCTTTATGATGATCACCAATATCGTTTTATTTATAATCGGATTCATTTTCATCGGCTTCGGTTTCGGAGCGAAAACGATATATACAAGTTTTATGTTGTCTTTTATGGTGTGGTTTCTTGAATATGCGGCACCGCTGTCTGCACCTCTCAGTGAAGATATTCTCGTGCAGCTTATTCTCGGTCAGTGTATCGGCGCCATCGGGATTGCCCTCGTTTTGCACGGAGGCGCATCAACAGGCGGGACTGACATTATCGCCATGATCTTAAATAAGTATTTTTCGATTGAAATGGGTCGCGGCCTGCTGCTATCCGACTTTGCGATTGCCGGTTCGTCTTTTTTTATTTTTGGCCCGGAGATTGGGATGTATGCCATTTTTGGCGTTGTGTTGAACGGCCTTGTCATCGACTACACGCTTACTCATTTTAACGAAAATAAAGAAGTCGTCATCATCAGCAGCCATAGTGAAGAAATCCGCCAATTCATCGTAAGTGAACTTGGGCAGGGCGCGACAATCCATTATGCGAGAGGCGCGTTTACGGCAGATGAGAAAGAAGTCATCACCACCATCCTTAACCGAAAGAATTTTTCAAGGCTGAAAAAGTATATTACGGCTGTGGATCAGCAGGCGTTCATCACCGTCCACGCCATGCATGAAATACTCGGCCAAAATTTCAAGCGGCTTGCTTAAAGCCAGGCTTTGTGAAAGTAACGGGTTGAGAGTCCAAAACAGTAAATCGAACACCAACTGGCAGTCCAATTAGAATAAGAATTGGGCTGCTTATTTTTATTGAGGGGAACAGTATTCAATTATCGGGGCAGGATTGTGGAAGAAGGAGAACGGAGATATTGCATTTTGAAATGAGTAGGTTCGGCCTGGGGACATCGGCAGTTCATTGTCTATAAATGATGGAAAGACACCAATATAGGCACGCCCCTCCGCTT